>NZ_JBFRDK010000079.1:0-31254 GCF_052113545.1 Paenibacillus sp. TAF43_2 | reverse complement strand
TTTCAAGGGGCTTCGCCACACACTTACAATCGCCTGTCAAGTTCTTTTTCCTCATTTGGGCAAAAAAAGAGCAGGCTATCTTTTTGATAACCTGCTCTTTTGCATTCTATTGAACTTACACCTTAACTTAATGACATTGGCCAMGTGGCAGCCCTTTTAGTCTTCAACTATCGTTATGCCGTTAGTTCAACGAGGTAAGAGATTGTTTTCAAAAATGATAATGGCTACTTCTGAAGGTTTCTCCACCTTGTTATTCAGTGGCTCAACACTTAGAAACTTTGCAAACCCCGCCAGCGCAGCAAATTGAGTGCCTCCCGATTGTCTCCTACCGTCTCGCAGAAACGCATTTTGGAGGCAACATCGGGCGAGCCAAAGGCGGTGAGTAAACAGTACCACTGGCACTCTGATTTTAGTGATCAGAAGAGGGTAGGAATCGGAGGACACGATACGGCATCGATGAATCGCGGATCGATACCATAGAAGTACCAGTATGATCCGCTCCATCTATACCCAGAAACACCGTCCATATCGACAGATGTCGGATAAAACCAGAAGTTCTCGCCAGACCTAAGCCAAATATAAGTGTACTGGTAAACGCAGTCGACGATATAAGAAACAGCGGGTTTCGGCGGGATGAATGCGGGAGGAGGTGACTGCGGCGGTTGTCTCATGGGTCCTATATTTCGCATTTGAACCATAACATCACTCCTAACGGAAGATATTCATGATATTACATGAAAGTGTATCTTATACTATGTAGGTGAATAACCACTTGACTATACGCATGCCTAGTCATAACCATTTTGCACGGTCAACCGCTGCAATATCTGTCCTGAAGCTTAAACTCCAGGAAATAGCTGTTATTATGTGTACGATTTCCATTTCAGAGGGTACTTAAAAATTTCTCAAACTATTGGCTGAACTCTCCTGCCCGTTAGCTTAACGAAGGACTACCACACAGTAGCCCTTACGGTATTCAAGAATCATTCTATTTTTAATTTCAACACTTACCGGCATAATTTCTTGCCCACAGCGAGACCTAGCCCCAACCAACGTCCTTCATCGTGCAGAATAAAATCCTTTTCTCCATCATAATATCGGAAATTATCGAGCATCCATTGGTGACCATCAGAGAAGTAATAGCTATCTGTAATTAAAAAACCTTGACCCTGAATTAAATTGCGATTCCAGTCCAACGTCCGAAGCCATTTATTATGATAGTAAAAGATATCAAAATTCTCCAAACCAGACGGCACTGGATTTAATGTACACATAGGCTCAGCAATTCCAAAAAAACCATTAGTTCGAGTAACGCGTATGATTTCTTTCAGAGCCTTTTCCCTATCCTTAATCATAAAAAATGAGCCGATACTAAAGACTGCATCAAATGCTTCATCAGGAAACGGCATAAGTTCGGCATTCGCCTTCAGTGCTAGAACATCATTATCTGCACCTTGTTCTGATACATATTGCTGAATTACATTCAAATTTTCCCATAGTTTTAAAGTAATTAAAGTAACTCCCCAATTTTTAGCTATTGTTGTAGCAACTTGACCAGTGCCAGCACCTATCTCCAATACACGCATACCTGGCTTCAAATCTAAAGCAGTAAAATCAACGGCAAAGCCATTTCGTAAGAGCCTGCACCTAATGAAGTTGGGTTTTTGATACTTAGGAAAGGATTATTCAAGATATTTTTCTCCCTGATGGGGAGTCGCAGTTGTAGGGCTAAATATGCGTTATGTTCCCCGTTTTTTTGCCCGTTATATTTCTTACTTTTCATGTAAACCGCCTCCATTTCCGAGATACACCAATTTTATAAATAAAAAAATCAACGACACCATTGTTTTAGCTAAACTGCCAGTTAGCTCAACGAGGCTGCCGTTTTATGCCGGCAGCCTCGTTTTAATATTTGTGAATCTAACGTTATCCGATAGTTTAATCAAACGGTGTTATTACACCCACATGTGAGGAAGTAAAACTCTAAAATACTTTATGAATGTAAGGTCATCTTCAATTGCTAATAAGCCTTGAAAAAGTGGTTGTTTATACATTTCATTTTTCGTTAAAGAGCTAAGGAATTTCCTTGCATCATCGATGACATTGCTTTCCAAGACTTCATTTAGACTGACTGAATAACTTATTCTTTTATCTAAGTCACAAAGTATCTCATCATCATTTCTGTTACTGACTGTAATACCCCATTTAACTGCTAGTTCTGTCCAATCCAAGCCCTTAAATGCCATTGAATTCTCCTCTTTAAAAATAATTGAACAAAGTGTCTTGTTAGCTTAACAATATTTCTCCTTCAAAATCTCAATATATTTAGAATCAATTCCAGTAATATTGGATACTGTTCCAATTTCAATTCCTTGTTTTAAGGCATTTCGGGCAATTCTCAAGTTATGTTTCATTTTCAACACTCTATCTTTGAATAAAATATCGTCAAAATCTAAATATTCATCAGCAATTTCTCCGTCTAAATTAAATTCAATATCGTAAGTGCCGATGTTTTCTTCTAAATAAGAAATATTTACCGAACAAAATATTACTGCTTCTTCAACATTAAAAGTATATTTAAGGTAAATTGACCGTTCATGTACACTAATAAAATCCTTAAATAACTTTCCACGAAATGTGTCGTGGTAATCGTCTTTCTCTTCTTCACGCCATTTTCTAAAACAACTCCAAAAGCCTTCGACAGTCCTTTTTATTGCATTATGGCTAGTTTCCCATTCAAGCAATGTTTTTTTGTTCATATTATATTTCACTTCCTACATCAATTTATCATTCATTTTTTTCATTTTATCCTGATTTCATTGAACTATCCTGCCCGTTAGTTCAATTCTTTTTTGTAACGAAACCCTTTAGTTTTAAGTAATTGTTCGTTGGGAAATCATAGTTAACCCACTTTTCTTTGTAGCCTTTCTTACCATGTAGACTCAACAATAAATCAAGCGCTTGTACTACTGCCTCTGAAAATTCCAATATCGAACAAGACTCATTTAGTTCAATAACCAGTTGTTTTTTGTTTCGCAAATTCTCAAATGACATAATCTGAACGTGCAATAAATCATCAATCTTTCTGAATTTCCAAACGGTTCCACCAGGTTCTTCATTCCATTCAAATTGTGAATTTGAAACAGTGAATGGACTGAGCTCTGGATTAAGTAAAATCAGAGCCTTTAACATCTCATCAAGAGCATCCGTGATATAACTTGTTGCAAAATAAAAGGTATTTGAGTTCATTTCAATGAATCCACTAGCCCAACCTCTTCCGGTAAATTCATATTTGAAGCTAATTGATAGTAAACTCCGCCGCCAAAAAGTAAGTATCGTAGTCGCCTGCTTTTCTAAAATCGAGTATATCTTTCACTATTCGGTATTCACCAGTAACCAGTCTTCCATAGAGCCAATTCCAATCAACTGTCCATTCGCTAACATTTGAAGACTCCAAGCCATGTCCAATACTATTAAATCCGTAATTACCATCTATAGTAACAGGGACTTGATACCAACTACCCTCCATTTTCTTTTCCAACAAAAAATATTCACCATAAATACATTGCTTACCAGAGTTATTATCAAATACTACAGTCAATTCAGTAGTGGTGACCGTTCCTTTCTTAACAGACATCGTTACTCCTTCAAGGTCGTTGATAGTTTTATATTTTGTAAGTTCCCAATCAGTAATTTCTCCTGTATTAGTCTCTTCATTAGCATTAGAGCACCCAACTATTAGGATAAGACAAAGTACGATGCACAGAGTAAGAACAGATGAACAAGATAACTTCTTCATTTAGAAACCACCCTCATTTGTTATAAATCCGTTTCAACATAAAAACGAGCTCGTCAGCAGTTTTGTTGCGTTAAACTGCCCGTTCGTTTAATAATTGCTCCTCGTTTAACACTTGTGTCTAATCGCTTAAAAATTCATACGTTTGCGAGATTGGACTCGGATTGCTTTTATCTTCTCCACTTTAACAAATCAGTCTTATGTCTTGTTAGACGCAGCTTTAAATGTATCTTACTCCCATCCATGTTAGAATGGAAACAATCAAGCTTCCATTAAGAGTACCGCTATTTCGTGCTATGAATGACGCTGCAATATACGAAAAAAGAACCTTCAAGCTGCTCCATAAGCGGCTGAAGGTTCTTTCGTATTTAAATATGCAAGCGATCAAGCAGCCTGAAAATCATGGCCGCGGCTTCCGCTCGGCTTGCTGCACGATCGGAACGGAACGTTAGATCGGTATAGCCCGTTATAATACCTTCCGAAACCGCACGGTTGATGGACTCCTTCGCCCATGCCGGGATAGCAGCTGCGTCTTTAAATGTCATTTCCGCACTTGCTTGCTGCTGCTCGTTAGCCTTTAAAGCATTCGCAATCATGACTGACATCTCAGCGCGTGTAATCGTTTGATTTGGCTTGAAAAGCATCTTCCCTTTTTGCTCGTAGCCTTTCAAAATACCCGCTTGCACAGCAGCAGCTACATCAGCTCCAGCCCATGCTGGAATGTCGCTGTTATCCGCAAAGCTTGCAGCTCCTGAAGCCGCTGGCAGTCCCAGAGCTTGCAAGATCATTTTGGCAAAGGCAGCACGGGTAACCTTCTCTTCTGGATGGAATGTCCCATCCTCAAAGCCCTGAATCACGTTCATGCCAAGCAAACGATCCGCAAATGGTGCCACCCAGTGCGTTGTCGCATCGGAGAACAGCTTTGCTTCTGCTTGGAAAACCGCAAATTTAGTAAAGTGGTTCACCTTTGCTGAAATTGTACCATCTGCTTTGACAGTGCCGCCAACATATATCCAACGCTTTTGCAGCTCGTTAAAGTAATAAATGGCCGCTTTTTTGCCCGATTGGACTTGATCCTTCTTGTAGTTGAAGCTAATTTCCACCGGTTTGTTGAATTGGTTGCCTGCTGTGCTTTGGAATTCGACCATCGGACTAAGCGCCTCAAGCGTCCCAGCCGACGGTGCCTCATTCGCCCCTACAACCTTAGCGCTTATTTTTCCGTTAACAGCTGCAGCGCCTGCAGGCACATTAAAGCTGATAATATCTTTAATTGCGCCATCAGTCCCTTTCGACGCATCCAAGTCTACTTCTACAGAAGTAGCTGGAGCCGGAGGAGGCGTCACGATCGGTCCTGGACCTGGATCTGTGTTGCCATCGTCTTTTGGCTCTCTCGTTACAAAGATAGGATTCGAATAGAACCAAAGATCCTTGTAGTTGCGATCGTTAATTTCATTAAACCGTTTCATATAACGGATATCAAGATCCGCAATCGTTGTATCGTCTTCTGTTCTGACGTCAATGAGCGGCTCGCCGTTTTCAGTTTCGCCAGCTACATTTTCGCCAAGATTAGTGCCTCTTAGTCTAAAATACTGATTTTTGTACGCTGGATCGAGATCATACGTAATGACATTGTAGCCTTCCGCGTCTGTTGTCCAGTCCTCGCTCGTGAATCTGGCAATGACCTTCGTTGAATCATTCGTATCTTTGTTGTATTCATCCGTACCAGGCTTAACCTCACCTGTAACATCACCGGCAATCAAATCTACGTGGTCAACCTTAACGGCATTTGTCACGTCACTTTGGTAAATATATTTGTCGTTGATTGCAGAATTTTCACTTTTAATCACGGCGTAATTGTTTGTCTGCGGGCTTTTGAAACGAATGGTCAGCTTAAGCGCATCGCCATCCTTCACCTTCAAGTTTTGCCCCATTTCGCCTTTGTTTGCACCGTTAGTAATCGTGAAATCTAGCGCATTAATCAGATCACCTGTTGTCGAAAATGATTTGCCTGAACGCATGCCGTCCAGCACAGCTGCCATGTCACTGCCTTCTACCCATGTATAATTTTTGGAATATTCGCCCGGCGCGTAGCCACTGGAATAAAGACCTTGCGATACTTTGAAATGGGAATCCGAGTTGGTGAAATTCCAAAACCGGCGACCTTCTCCAAGCAGCGCGTCCCACACCCCGCCAACCTTAGCAATCATATAGTCGGAGCCGCCGTACGTCTTGGTCTTGGGATTATTTTGATTCAAGCCGGCTCTATCTGGCTCCATCTGATTGCCTGGCATGCCCTCCATCCCAAAAAAGATGTTTGGCGCTATATTGTTAAAATCACGTATATCGGAAATTCGAAAAATTGCATTGCCATTGACAAGCTTTCTGGATGGATGATTAATGATCATATAGCTGGAATCTGCATAATTTGTTTTCAACCACTTCACAGCATCGCGCGCCGTATCCGCATTTAGTGCAGGTCGCGTTGGGTACTGCAATTTCCACTCTGCTACGACTACCGGGTCAAACATGCTCTCCGGGCGATCCGTATACAAATATTCAAAAAGGCTCGTTGCCTTTAAGCTGCTTTCTTCGCTATCCGCTAATATGCCTGCTCCGACATGATCGTAGGTTGGCATATCCCACTCAAACCCTGAAAAAATAATTTTATCCTTGTACTTTCCTACGTCTTTTAGTTTATTAATGATGTTTACCTGATATTTATTAACAGCATCTTTAAATAATATCGGAGAAGGAAGCGAGTTTCCTTCATCATCCCGCTTTGAAGTTCTCAGATGATCAGATAAATTCATCCAGTCCATCCCATAGGTTTCAAAAGCTTGATCGAGCACCGTCTGAACTGATTGCTGCGCATCATCTGAAACGTAGGTATGGGCATGGTATTCCCCTGCCATCCATTTTCCAGTGCCTGAAGTCCCAGCCGACTGGTTGCCGGCTTCTGCGAATGTTGTTGTCAACGCTATATTTTGCCCTGCAAAGCTTGCTGTTAAAATAAAAGCTGCTGCCAGCTTGGCCCACTTATTAGATAACATGTTATAATCCTCCGTTATAATGTTATAATTGCCATCTGCCTATATCATGTTAGCTATGCCGCTAATGCTGACCTCCTATTACGATTGATTTGAACAGCTCCACCCAAATGGCCACATGTCTAAAATAAGAGATTGCTCAGGCTCTGTCTATGCTTTTGTAGCAAACGATATAATTTCTTAACATTAGAGATTGGCGCAAAAAAATCTATTCACATAGGAGCTTCGTTGTAGACTGGCCCCAACTATAAAAAACAGCGGCAGTCGTGGACGAGAAAAAAAGTCCTAGACTGCCGCTGTTTTATTGAGCTAATGTTATCCGTTCCCGTTTACCGCACATGCGTTCAATCAGGATTTCCCGGAAAACGCCCGTGTCTTATTCAATCCTATCTCTCCGACCGACTCAGCGCCCCGACCAGCTCTACAAAGTGGCGCCCGCGCTCTTCAAAGTTGCTGTATTGGTCAAACGCAGTGCAGGCAGGGCTCAGCAGCACCGTGTCGCCCGGTGCGGCCAGTTTGTGCGCATGCGCCACGGCCTCGGCCAAGCCTTCGCAACGGAAAATAGGCGGGCAACTCGGCACGCTGCGCGCTGCAGCCTCGATTTGACTGGCCGCTTCGCCGATCAACAGCAACACCTTGACATGATCAGGGAGCAGCCTAGCCATCTCCTCAAAAGGTATGTTCTTATCTCTCCCGCCGGCGATCAGCAGTACTCGGCCCTCGTGCGCGTGCAGCGTCGCGACGGTACGGGCGGGGCTGGATCCGATTGAATTGTTGTAGTAATGCACGCCGTCCACAGTGGCCACCCACTGGTTTCGGTGCTCCACGCCGGCAAATGTGCGTACCGTCTCCAGAATTGCCTCGTCCGGCACGGTCCCCCTCACGGCGGTCATGGCAGCCATAACGTTTTCCACGTTATACCACCCTGGCAAACGAATGTCACTGATAGGTACCAGACCATCGATCACTCCATCGCAGACCGTGTGCCCGCCGAAATACTTGGTCTGCCCCCGCCCGCGCAGTGCGGCGGTATCCGGGTTGTCGCCGTTAAGAACGGCAAGGTCGTCAGCGCTCTGAAAATCCAGCAGGCGGCGCTTGGCGGCAGTATATTCATCCATGTCGCGGTGCCAGTCGAGGTGATTGGGCGAGAGGTTGGTCATGACCGCCACATGGGGAGAGCGCGTCATGTCCATCAGCTGGAAGCTGGATAGCTCGACCGCGCACACGTCCAGCGGCGACATCTCGCCCACGCGCGTCAGCAGTGGCGTGCCAATGTTGCCGCCCAGATGAACCGTACGTCCCCCGTTTGCCAGCATGTCTGCAATTAACGACGTGGTGGTGGTCTTACCGTCCGAACCGGTCACGCCGAAAATAGGACAAGGGCACAACGCAAAAAACTCCTCCATCTCACTGGTCACACGGCTGCCGCCAGCGCGGGCCCAGTCCAGCGCCGGATGGTCTGGGCGCATGCCCGGAGTGCGGAACACGATATCGCCCCCAACGCGATCCRGGTAATTCTCCCCTAGGCGGAACTCGGCGCCTAGATCGTCCCACTCGTCCCGGGGCAGGGCTGGATTGCGGTCGCGAACGGTGACGCGCGCCCCTGCGGAGCACAGCATGCGAATCAGCGGTGAGTTGCTGACGCCGGCGCCGATGATGGTCACGTCCTGGCCAGCCAGCGATTGGATATATGTGTAAAAAGCAGGATTCATAAGCACCTCCGCTTAAAGAATATCATTAAGTCAAATATACCACATATTGGAACCGCCTTGCCTGCCCGTTAGCCGTTCATTCAGCGCAATAATAAGCACATAAAGGATGAATTTTTTTCTTTTGACAATGAATGCGCCTCAAAAACTAGAAATAAAAAATAGGGCTAGAAACTAGCCCCATTCCCCTAAATATAAATTAAACGACCCAAATAGATCAAGAAACTACACTATCTACTTTTGGCCGAAATCCAAAACCAAGCAGCGCAAAGATAAGGAAGGCCGCACCTAAAAACAGAAAAATACTATGAACAGAAACATAACGAATCCCATAACCGCCAAGCGTCGGGCCCATGATGCTTCCAATACTAAAGTGAATCGAAGCGATAACATTCGCCGCAGGCAATATCGCCCGAGGCAGTATATCAGCTGCATAAGCGAGACCTAAAGAATAAAACGATCCAACCACTCCGCCAGCAATAGCAAATAATACAAAGAGCAGCGCAATATTATCTCCAGCCAAAGGTATAGTGAAAAATACGAGAGCACCTACCACTGCACATCCAATCAACACCGGCTTCCTGCCGATTCGGTCACTCCAAATGCCAAGCGGCAGCTGCAGAATTAGAGCCCCGACTCCGAATGCCATGAGCAGAAGCGAAATCCAATGCTGGCTCAGGTTGATCCGCAAACCATACAACGGAAAGTTGCTATTCATAGAAGCTTCCATCAGTCCATATAAGAAGCCAGGTATAAGGACAAACCACGCGAGGCGGTAGGTTTTTACAAAGCGATTCTCAGACGCAGTTCCTCGTGCTGCCCGCTCCGGCATTTCATTCTTCATACGCAGCACAAGCATCAGTACAGTAACAAAAAATAAACTCGACACTAAGAATGGAACCGCCCTTCCAAGTGGCAGAAGATTGATGCCCAGCGGCCCTAAGCTGAAGCCGAGTCCATAAGCCATACCGTACAGCGAAATAAATTTCCCCCGTCGATCGGCTGGACTTGAGCTTACGATCCATAACTGCGTCGCATAATGGAGCGAGCTATCGCCGACACCAACCAGCAAACGCAAGACGAACCATATCGCCAGCGAATGTGTAAATGGAAACAGTAGATTAGCAAGTGTAACTAATGAAATGCCGACTAAAATGACTTTTTTGTACCCGAAACGCATGACAGGCTTCTCAACGAAAAACATTGTGCAAAAAATTCCGATATACATTGCAGCTGAATTAATCCCGTTCATATCTGACGATACGCCTGAATCCTCCAGCATAATCGAAAGCAATGGCAGCAGCAGCCCTTGACTCATACCTGCTACTACAACAACTAAAAGCAATGTGGTTAAACGAACATGGAAAGAAGGCGAAGCTGAAGCACTTGATGACAAACTTGTTGCACTCCCTTTACTAAAACTATCATTCTGATTTTCTCCTTACACATTGTATACCTGAGAGTAAAGACTGACAACCGCTCATTCATTGGCAGCGCCTCTCGCAATCACCTGTGGTGATTCAGAATTGCTGGGTGCAACGATAAGTGATAGATTTTTCTCCCTAAACTACAGGAAAAATCCCCCTTTATTTTTACTCCTTTCCCCCTCAGAATAAAAGTTGTTTCCTCTTGAATTAGTCTCCTATTTGCCTATCAAGTTTTCTTACTCCATTGCAAGAAGAGCCCGACTCTATTGTACCTCTCGGTTTTTCGCCACACTCTAAGTACATTCCATTCATACGATTAGGAGGTGATGTTTTTAAGAGATTGCATGTAATCGCTTACAAAAAGGTAGTGGTCAGAAGCTTCATATTGAGAAGGGAGATAGTTGACGATGAAAAATTATTCGCGATCAACAAAACGAATGATGAAAGCTCTTTTAGCTGCCCTAGCAGCGCTGTTAGTATTGACTGGATTACCCTTAGGAACGGATAGAGTAGAGGCCGCAACGGCTCGCAACAAAATAATCGTAGGCTACTGGCATAATTTTGACAACTTCTCTACCAATATTCGTTTAAGAGATATTTCTCCGGATTACGACGTGATCCAGGTCGCTTTTGCCGAACCAACAGGTGGCGCACATACTGGCAATATGGTGTTCACTCCTTACAACGCAACAGTTAGCGAGTTTCAGTCTGATGTTGCTTTCCTTAAAGCGAGAGGACAAAAGGTGCTCATATCCATCGGCGGCGCTAACGGTGCAGTGGAGCTTACTACACCTCAGGCCAAAACAACATTTGTGAACACGATGAAGGGTATTATTAATTTATATGGATTTGACGGCCTCGATATTGACCTTGAAGGCAGCTCTCTTGCCCTTAACACAGGAGACACCAACTTCAAAGCCCCTACTACTCCAAAAATAGTAAATTTAATTTCTGCAACGCGTGAAATATTAAATAGCTATAGTTCAGATTTCCTTCTGACCATGGCACCGGAAACAGCCTATGTTCAGGGTGGAGCAGGGAACTATACAGGACTTTGGGGAGCATACCTCCCTGTCATCTATGATCTGCGAAATGAGCTGGATTACCTGCATGTTCAGCATTATAATACGGGTCCCATGTTAGGCCTTGATGGTAAAGCCTATTCTCAAGGCACGCCTGACTTCCATGTGGCTATGGCTGAAATGCTGCTTGTTGGATTTCCAGTCGGAGGCAACCCGAATAATATGTTTCCCGCGCTTCGTCCAGATCAAATCGTCATTGGTTTGCCCGCTTCACCACAAGCAGCAGGCGGAGGTTATACAACACCGGCTAACGTGCAGAAAGCTCTTGATTATCTTATAAAAGGTATCCCTTTCGGCGGAACCTACGTTCTTCGCAATAGCGCTGGTTATCCTGATTTAAAAGGATTGATGACCTGGTCTATCAACTGGGATAAATATACGAACAATCTATTTTCTACGAGTCATCGTACCTATCTCGATCAATATGGTTCGGGTGGAGGTGACGTTACAGCTCCGTCAGTTCCTGCAAATCTTCAATTAACCGCCAAAACGTCCACGAGTGCGAGCCTGTCTTGGAGTGCATCTACCGATGATCGAGGAGTAACGGGATATATCGTCTCCTATGGTTCAACTTCAACAACCGTTACAGGTACAAGCACAACAATTAGCGGTTTGACACCTAACACGGCGTATTCATTTACTGTAAAGGCAAGAGATGCAGCAGGCAATATTTCTGGCGCGAGCAACGTGATTAATGTAACTACTGATGCACCCGTTGTGGATGTAATAGCACCTTCAGTACCTGCTAATTTACGCACGACAAGTACAAGTGCATCCAGTGTCAACTTAGCATGGAACGCTTCGACGGATAACGTTAATGTAACCGGTTATACCGTGACTTACGGTACAACAAACGTGAATGCAACGGGGACAAGCGCAGCAATTAGCGGATTAACCCCTAACACTGCCTATACCTTTACAGTGAAGGCATATGATGCAGCAGGCAATGTGTCTGGTGCAAGTACGCCAATTACGGTTACTACAAGCCCCGCAAATGTTTGCACCGTACAGCAATGGAACACCGACACAGCCTATACAGGCGGACAGCGTGCTTCTTACAACGGCTCTGAATACGAAGCTAAATGGTGGACAAAAGGAGAGCGCCCAGATATTAGCAGCGTGTGGAAATTAATTGGTCCATGCGGCAATGCAGGACCAGCGGATACTACAGCGCCAACTGCCCCAAATAATCTTCAAGCAACAGGTGCTACAGCTTCTACCATTAGTCTTTCATGGGGAGCATCAACGGATAATGTCGGCGTTACCGGTTACACCGTTTATTATGGATCTTCCAGCCTCAATGTTGCTGGAATTACAGCTACCGTTAGCGGTCTTACAGCAAACACAGCCTACAGCTTTACAGTGAAAGCAAAGGATGCTGCAGGGAATTTGTCGGCAGCTAGCAACGTACTTCAAGCCTCAACAACAGCTGGCTCGGGTGGAACAACGACTTGGGCTGCTCAAACAAGCTATGTTGCTGGCAGTACAGTAACCTACGCAGGCCTCTCCTATGTTTGTCTCCAGCCTCATACCTCACTGGTTGGCTGGGAGCCGCCAAATGTACAATCTTTGTGGCGGCTTCAATAGTACAGTAAGAAAAGGGACTATGGGCGCAATAACCCATAGTCCCTTCCTGTTTATATATCTTATATTACATTTCTAATTGAAGTTTACGGGTATTCAGCATGCCCTCCAGCCCAGTAGGATCGTTGCTTACTTTATATTGTACAAACGCTTCAGCTTTATCGGATGTACGAATGCGCAGCGGCTTCGTCTCCATATTTACTAACTGAAGCACAACATCAGCAACGGATTCAGACGTTTGAGGAACGGAGTTTCGCTTGGAAAAGGTATTAATAATGGTGTCATACGTTTGTTTATATTCATCATCTGGAATACCGCCTGCTTTTTCGATATGTGCAAAGACAGTATTGTTGAAATGGGTCCCAATTGCTCCAGGCTCCAGCAGAGTCACATCAATATTAAATGCAGGCTTGTAGTAGGTCGCTAAGCTCTCCAACAACCCTTCAACTGCAAACTTGCTTGCGCAATAAATTTCATTTAATGGTTGTCCGACCAATCCCCCTACGCTTGTCGTTGCGATCAAATGCCCGGAGTTTGATTTGCGAAGAAGCGGCAAACCCGCACGAATCGTATGCATAACCCCGTACACATTCGTATCAAAAACAGCTTGAATTTCCTCGAAAGTAGCTTGGCCCAGTGCACGTAATAGCCCAAATCCTGCATTGCAAAATAAAACATCCATATAACCATGTTTTTGCTTAATGACCTCAAATGCCTGCTCTAATGATTCCGGTTTAGTTACTTCCATTTCAATGAAATGTAGATTGGGCTGATCGCTATACTTTGTTTGATCACGTTCTGCATGCCGAGTTCCAGCGTATACGATCCATCCTTTTTCAGCAAATTTTAATGCTGTTGCAAGACCTATTCCGGATGAGGCGCCTGTAATAGCAATAATTTTATTCATGCCTGATTCTCCTTTTTTGAAAATATGGAAGCGATCTGTGCAGTATGATGCCGATTATGCCAAATGAATCTTTGAAGCGCAGCATCAAGACTCATGGCGCCGTGAGTTGGACTTGTAAACGTTCGTTGAAAATCGGATGATTGTAAAGATCGGAGAATTGCTGTAAACCGATCATGAACGGATTCTAGGAGATTCAGCGATGTTTCGAGCGGTGTTTCATAATCGCTTAATTCCGCCCATAAATCTTCTCTATACGAGCTAGCCGTGGGATTATCCTCCGTTAGCGCTCTCTTGAATCGGATAAAAGCATTCATATCGTTGTCAGCCATATGGTGAACAACCTGCCTGACGGTCCAACTGCCCGGACGGTATTGTAAAAGCAGCTGCTCAGACGTTAAATTTTGTACCGTGTGCCGCAGAATCGAAGATATTTGYGGCACATCCTCAATCCAGCTTTGCCGAAGCTCGGTCGTTACATGCTGTATGAGTTCAAAATGCCCGATAGGATAACGTAAATTATTCATATGCTCTCCCTCCATTCTTTAATTAGCCTTCAATAAACATAGGGATCTCCATCTGGTTAGGATTAGAAATCCATTGTGATAATACACTTCTCGTTGGCGCTCCCATAATAAAATTCAAATCATTGTCGGGATGCAAACTATAGTCGGTTATCTCATGCAATGGAATCCATGTTATGCCAATCTGATGTACGTCTGGTGTTTCACCGACCGATGCTTCATTGTCGGACGTAATAGCACACAAAAACGTAAAATCAATTTGATGAACATCCGGCTCTAATTCAAAAAACGATGAATCTCTTTTTGCGATAAACTCATTAATAAAAAGTAATTGTTCAATTTCAACCTTTAAACTTACCTCTTCTAATACTTCTCTCTTCAACGCTTCATGGATGCTTTCACCATGTTCCTGCCCTCCTCCTGGGAGAACATAAAATTCTCCTTGGACACCAGCTCTCCGTAAGACGAGCAATTGCTCATCTTTTATAATGACTGCCCTAGCTGCCGTTCTAATTCTCACGTTATCACCTCACTATTGTTACCGCGTTTTCCTTGAATATTTATATTTGCTGAATGTCTTATTGCTCTTGCATTTTTTATGCTTGTTGCTTCTAATAATTTGTTTAAAATATAGACTGGAGTGTTGGCGTTTTGGGCTAATGACAGCCAAACATAGGGCTCTTTTGTCTCAAAAAGGGATTGAAACTCTTCAAGTGTCAAATCATTGCGGCTCGCATATTTAGCAGCGTCCACCACAGTAAGCAATCTTTGCAATCTGTCTGCATCCATATTCCTTTTTATAGCCGCTTCGAGTAATCTTCGCTTTTCAGGTGATGACGGCTGTTTATAAATCAAGCTCTCCATCATCCATTTATGATTATCGTATTTGTTAAACAGCAGCTCCATTTCTTCATGGCCAAAGGATAGTTGAGTGTAGACGTCTATCGCTAGTGTCAATAATGCTTCATCTACTATCTCTGCTAATCTCCACAAGACTTCGTAGTCTTGTTTGGAGTGACCTAAATCCATAATAGCAATATTCCTATCTATAAGGGAAAAAGCGATTTGCTTCGAGAGAGGTTTATCGTATAACGAGATCAGGTTTTTCCAAACCTCCTCCTCCCCATCCGTATTCTTAGCTTCATTGTAAATTTCAAATAATATGTCTTCCGTTAATTCTATTTCCATTTGATTAGAATGTAACAATTGTTCGATAAAAGGATTCATTTTACTCCACTCCTTTCATTACAGTTTATTATTAAATGTAACAAAGAAATATTAATGTGAGTGTTTTCCATCATACTTTTCGATATAGCTAATGAAAGAGGCGAGGTCAAATAAATGAAGGAGGTGCAATCATGCGATGTACATCAAAAAACTTTATTATACGTTTGCAAAAACAAAAAGAAGACGCTCTTGAATATGTCATTGAACAATATTCAGGCTTCGTACACGCCATTGCTTTTAAAATTCTCTCTGGTATTAACGCGGATGGGATTAATGAATGTGTCAATGATGTGTTTTTAGCTGTTTGGCAAAATTCTAAACAATTTAAAGGTGAACCTGAGGACTTTAAAAAATGGATTGGTATGATGACGAAATATAAAGCAATTGATCTTTTTCGTAAGTTTGAAAAACAACATGCACGAGAGTATAGTGACGAGCTGCTTGAACAAAAACCTGGACAGGAAGACTTGCAGGAGCAGCTATTAAAAAAAGAGGAAAGGAATACGTTGTTGCTAGCTATTAGCCAGCTGGAAAGTATAGATCGGAATATTTTTATGATGAAATATTACTTACAATTATCCCATTCAGAAATTGCCGAATCACTGAATGTATCAAAAGCGGTGGTTGAAAATCGTCTTTACCGCGGAAAGAAAAAGTTAGCAACAACTATTCATATGAAGGAGCGGTTTATATGACTAATAGCTATAAAGGTTGGATGAATTTAGATGTAGAAAACATTGAACCCGTTGAATTGTCATCCAGCCAAAAAGCGAATCTAAAACATAACATCCTAAAAAATACAGCTAAAAAGAAGCCCAATACATGGATACGCCAAGTAACTGCCGCAGCCATTATTGGCATTATTACAATTTTAACGATCTCCTTTACTGTTCCAACCTTTGCTTCACAAATACCTTTTATGCAAAATATTATAGGTTATTTTAATAACGAGGATACGATGCTTGAACGTTTCGATGAATTTGCAACAGACATCAGACAAGTGCAAACGAGTAACGGTATCTCATTAATGATTGAAGAAGCCGTATATGATGGAACGTCCATTTCCGTATCCTATGCGCTAGAAACCAATACTGATTTAGGACCTGACCCGCATATCGCAAACCAAATTGATGTTAAAGGCTCAAAAAGCATGGTTGCTCACGGTTCTCTTAAAAAGATGAACGACATGACTTATGTAGGCATTGCAAAAATAGTCCCTCATTTCAATAGTGCAGCGCCTGATGAAATTGAAATAACATGGGAGCCAAAAGCCTTACTCGATCGGAATGCGAATATCGAGGTGAAAGGAGATTGGGCATTTCGCTTTAAGCTTTTAAAACTTGAAGGCGACTTAGAGCTCGTAAACGAAATGATCTCAAAGCATGACGTTACAGTTAGATTTACCTCTATTGAACAAAACGACATGTCCACAATAATCCGTTACGAGTCTTTTGTAGAGTCTGAAGTTTTGAAAGAGTGGTCAGACTTCACTGTGCAATTTGATAAAATACAAGATAATCTTGGTCATACGTATATCGTAGATGGGAATGGAGGTCAAAGTAAAGATTATGGAAGATCTTATAGTTCTAGTGCTTCAGTGAAAACCATTAATAAAGCCGCAACATCCATTACAATTGTTCCAATTATCTACTTCTCACTCGGCTCTGGGAAAGGGGTAGAAACAAAAGAAATGGACCCTGTTACCATTAGTTTAAACTAACCCATCAAAAGGCCCTTGTGTATTCCTATACACAAGGGTCTTTCGATGGGTTAGTTCCGTATTATACTGAAGCCTCCGGTTAGTTTAAAGCCAGCCAGAGGAAGTATTCAACATAACGTTCATTTACTTTATTCGTTTGGACATCGGATGAAGAACGTTCTAATGAATCGTGGAGAGCTTATTATGGCGAAAAGAGCCGTTTAAAGATGCTAACGAATCTCAGCAACGCTATTAGACAATTTTGACTAAGAAAAGAGACTATTTTAGAGGAATAAGGTTGCTTGTGTTCGTTACATTTTCTAAAGAGAGAAATGAAGTCAAATAACGTTGTTTAGATTCGTTACATTAAGTGATGGTCGAGTATTCTGAGCAAATCAGTCGATAAAATAAACATTCTACCGACTATGTCGGCAGCCTGTGCTCATTTCACTATCCTATATTGAATATAACAATCATAAATTTCCAAGTGCAAAAAACCAGCAACACTCATCTATCAGCTATTCGCGAAGGCGGTTAAGAAGAGCTAATGCCATTTCTCTCGCGGCTGCAACAATTTCTTCGTCCGTACGCTCCGTTCCACTGGCGGCCATCAATGCTGAGTTAATACTGAGAAAGGCCATTCTCACGAGTAATTTCCGTGTGGGATCAGCGTCCTTGCCAGCCACAAGCTCAGCCACTGCCCCAAGGCTGTCACGGATTTGACCACCGGGATTGCTAACCACGCTCCGCATGAGATTGGGATTCGCATTTACGAAGCGGATGCCGCGCAGCTTGTCCACAGAAGTAGAATCCACCCAACGAAGCACCGTTCGCTCCAGAAGGTCTGGACTCGGCTCTTGGCTGACGACCCATGCGAGAAGTTCCGCCGCCTCGTTGCCGCGGGAGGACATCATTGAATTTACGATGTCATTTTTGCTTTTGAAATGGTAGTATAGCGCAGCCTTGCTGATCCCGAGTTGCTCAGCGATTTCACGAAGTGATGTCGCCTCAAACCCTTTAGTAGTGAAAAGCTCCAAAGCTACACGCTGAGCTTCCGCTTTTGTTTCACTGCCCGTCCGTTTCACTGACTCACTCATACTCATGATTGTCACACTCCTTGCCTTTCACTCATTTTAGCCATAACTCATCATACTTGACAACTTACCTGTCGGCAAGTAAAGTCTATTTTATAGTTAACATTTCAATTTTTCTTCATCACAGTTTGAACGCTCGGTAATCGAGCCGTCATGAAAACAACCATAAGGAGGATATCCTAGTGTCTAACATCGTTCTACCAATATCTCCACTACCAGCAGCTTGTACTCTGGATAGGTACTTGTTATGAATCATATCATTATTGAGTTCATCTGTTTATTTCTTGCAGGCATCCTTGCTGGCGAAGAGCTCGTCATTCGCTATGGGGTGCACATGTCTCTGGCTGGTCTAGACGACCAGTCTCAAATTAAAGTTCGTCAAGCACTAATACTTAAACTGCGTGTGCTGGTGCCCGCTATCTTTTTACCTACGGCCGTGTCGGGAGTTGTAGTATTAGTACTGAGCGGCTCCGAGCCAGGTTTGTTCTTCCGCTGGGCTGGCGTTCTGGCTTTACTCCTCTTCATCCTGGTCACGCTCATAGGCACTGTCCCCATCAACAAGGGTGCGCTCGAATGGAAGCCCGACGCGCCGCCTAGCAACTGGAAGTCATTAATTCGCCGCTGGGAGCTGCTTGATGTAGTTCGTTCATCGGCAGCAGTCTTGGCATTTGCATGCTTCTTGACAGCTGTTGCACTGCAGTACTCGAGCCTGCAATAACAAGCTTTAGACTCATTTTAGCGAAAAAGGCAATGACTGCTTCGGACATAAAAAAAGTCCTAGCTGCCATTGCCTTTTTAAAATCAGATAACAGTTGGTTCAACTATTTAGCAGCCGCTTTCTGCTTAAAATATTCAATAAAATGCTGTATATCCATTTTCCAAATATGTTCGTTTTTCTTCAAACCATAACCCACAGAACTAGTGGATGATCCCAAGCTTACAGTAATGACTACTATTACACTATTTTCTTCAACCGTTTCTTCATTAATTTGAATGGAATCATAATATCTATATTTCAAAGCTACTTCTTGCTCAGTATTCAACACGTACTCATTGTAGTCTTTTCTAAAGCGTTCAGGATCAGCTAATAAGCCATCATTGTAAGTAAAAGCGTAAATGGCTGCCGTATCAACTATAGCAACAGAATGCATGTAGATTAACACTATTTGCTCAGGGGAGAAGCGTAGCAAATGACTCGTATCCCTGTCTTTCACAAATAGTTCATACTCCTTAATCCGCTCAGCAGGCAATTGCTCCAAATATGAGAATCCTTTGTTTGGTGCTTCTTTTATTTCGGTTATGTCTACTTTCTTTTGGTTAAATTCTGTTGTCTTTATGTCACTTTCGAAGCAACCTGTCAGTAAGACTATGCAAATTGAAAAGATGACTATTCTCATAAGTGAATCCAGTAGTTGCATTTTCCACCTTCATTAGCTTCTAGTACACCATTATTTAACTCAATGACTCTTCTAGAAGCGATATTACTTTCCACACAAGACAGCATAACATCCTTTATTCCCATGCTTTCTGCGTTTTTTAGGAGTTCATTTAACATGACCGTGCCGTAGCCTTTTCCTCGTTTGCTTGGTCTGATCGTATACCCTATATGCCCGCCTGATATTTTTAAGTTATCATTCAAATAATGCCTTAGCTTTCCGTAGCCAACGGGATATGAATCAACGAATAACCAGAAAACAGTCTGGGGAACGTGCTGAGGTAAGAGATCAATGCCTTGCGAGATCGCTATGTTTTTTCGAATAAACGCAGGAAATTGACTATAATCGATATCATAAGCACTATTCACAAACCCATTTTCTCCAGGGCCTATTTCTACTAGCATGTCAAAAATATCACGTCCATCATCTACGCTTGCTGCTTTTAGTTCAATCATCTTCTTTAGGCCTCCTATTTATATATTCCGCATCTACTAGTCTCTTAATCTACAATTATTTCACGCGTTATAAATGGGCCAATTCCAATATTTCTCACCCTGACATATGATAAACCGATCAAACCATTGCTCAAAATTCATATGCATCGGCCTCGCATCATAAAATTGATCAATATGGCCTTTGACCATTAAGTAATGGTCTGAGCCTTCGTTAAAAGCTTTTAAATGAATAACAATGTCATCCTGATAAATATAAGCTACTTTCAAATAACCTTCATTAGGCTCCTCGTACGTTACTCCAAATGTATCCTGCCACCCGTATAAGTAGGCCTCTCCTCCGTACTCCGGATGGTCAAAGAGTGAGCAGCCATTCGTTATTCTAAGGAAAATCAAATAATCCTGAGGAAGTTTACAACCCAGTTTTTCCTGAAAAAGCATTAAATCTTCTTCCCTTGCAGGGGGTCTAAATGTACATTTGGCCTCGTATAGCTCACCTTCACGCAGCTGTAAGCTTAATAACCCGTCGCCCGCCTCTAATCTTTGCCTTAAGGAAGTTATGGTTTTCTTAATGATGTTGCCTTGAATCATCGAGCACCTACTGCGAAGCAGATCATATGCCATATTTCCAAACTTTCTAATGTCGTATAAGTAATCATACCCGCTCGAATCCTGCAGCTGGTTATACATGCGAACCACTACAGCATCGCAGCTCGGAATGACCAGACAGGCGCAGCCTGTAATTCCAAGAACTTGATAAGCGTCACTCGGCAGAAGCTCGCCAATTTGATTTAAGGGAGTATCACTTTGCAGCCACCATATAAAACCGTTTCGAGGCAGGTGAGATGGAACAGTGAGTGGCGTATGCAGCGAAGTAACTCTTGCAAAAACAGGTTGCGGCAGCAACTGTTTTCCTTTTATATTGCCATTTTTAAGATGCATATGTCCCCACATAGCTAGATCGCGCGCACTAACGAACAAATTGCTTTGATCACCCGCATCACTATCGTTTGGCCCCACCCACGTATCTTCATCATCGTAATAATTATATATAAGCTGCTCAGCTGCTTTTGTTCTCCAGCCCGTTTCCTTTAACCCATATTGATTAAATACATGACTCGCCATAAAAGAACTTAAGTTTTGCCCCGATATATGCCTAACTAATTGAAAAAGCATGCCAATTCCCGTATTGCGGTATGCCCATCCATATCCAGCAGGGAACTCTCTTGTTATCTTCCCGTTCTCTTCGATTAATCCATGGGTATGCGTAAGCAAGTGCCTCAACGTTACCCCTCGCGCTGCATCCTTATAATCATTGAGATACTGCCCGATTTCATCATCCACGCTGCCTATTTTCCCTTGCTCTATTAATAAGCTGACAGCAAGCGCTAGATACGTTTTACGGATTGATGCTACATTGAACTGCGTTTTTTCATCCACGAGTCTCGATGCATCTGATGCTTCATGTGTACCGGAATACCACTCGTTTACAACAACATCGTTCTGAATGATATAAGTTGAGGCAGCTGTGGCGCCGATACTTTGTTGAATAGCATAGACATACTCATTCAGGCTTTGAAAATGATTCGTTGCCATTTCCTTCACATAATCCTCTCCTGCTTCAGAGTTGATTTACCAATTCTGATTAACAATAATCCGCCGCTCTTGTATTGTCAAATAAACCCAATAAAGCGATTTCCAACAGTAATAAACAACTATAGCCATTGTTTCTATCCCATTCGGTTCACGATTGCTATAGGATAAATAGATAATGTGAAAGACATTGAAAGGATGATTGTGACATGCTGCATATTCCTGCCGTACATACTGTATTTCATAAGGAAACGCTTTTTGAAGCCATGGCCTTATTATATGATATCGGTACACCGCTAAAGAGCCAATTCGTGTCCAATGGCTTGAATGATACCTATTCGGTGGAGACGAATACCGGCAAATTTATATTGCGAATTTATAAGCATTTGTGGCGAGCAGAATCCGATATCCGTTTTGAGCTGGATTTGTTAACCTATCTTAAAAACTGCATCCTGCCGGTTTCCTATCCAATCCAAAGACGAGATGGCGAATGGTTGACTGAGCTTGATGCACCGGAAGGCACTCGTTATGCTGTGCTATTCTCTTATGCGGATGGGGCCGGGAAACTTAATGTCGATACAAGCCAAGCTTACGGCAGCGCTATAGCGCAGCTTCATCATGCCATGGATTTCTATGAGCCCAAACATGAACGGTTTGAGCTTGATGCTGCCCATTTGCTCGACGAGCCTCTTAGGGCGATGCTTCCGTTTTTACAGCATCGCCCGAACGATGCAGCGTTTGTTCAAGAAACAGCCGGCAGGCTGAAAGCTCGCCTTGCAGAAGCCGCGAATGGTGCATATGACTGGGGAGTATGCCACGGGGATCTGCATGGCTGGAACGTCTTTCACTCGGATGACGGCAGCATGACACACTTTGACTTTGACTGCTGCGGCGTAGGCTGGCGCTCATATGATCTTTCTGTTTATTTATGGGATCGCGTCCATGGCAGATCGGATAGTGAGAGCTTTGAGGATGAATGCTGGGATGCTTTTCTGGAAGCCTATACGAAGGAACGCCCGCTAAGCGAGCAAGATCTCGCGATGATTCCCGTATTCGTAGCCGTCAGACAGCTTTGGCTGATCGGACTTCATACTGGCGGAAGCGCCGTTTGGGGATCTTGGCAGGATGATGGTTACTTTGACGGGAAGCTTAAGTTTTTGGCGGCTTGGGTAAAGGCGCATAACCTATAATGCGATGAAAGAAAAGGAGCTGCTTGCGGCTCCTTTCTTCTTTTATACGATTACGGAAATGCTTGTTGTAAAATAAAATGAATGCTTGCCTGTTTACATTCGAATATCGATATGCTATCTTATTTCTACAAATATAGAAATAACGACTGCAAGAAAGGTGAAGCCACAATGACAGAAGATCATGCGGACGTACGTCAAGCTGTAAAAGTATATAAGGCGCTCGGCGAGCCTACCCGTCTAAAAATAGCTCTGCTGCTTACTGAGGAGAAAAATTTATGCTGCTCCGATATTGGCACAAAGCTGGAATCTGTAGCTGGCTCTACCCTCTCACATCACTTGAAGCAATTGACGGAAAGCGGATTGCTAGATCTCCGTAAGGACGGTACGTATATCTACTACAGTGTGAACCGCGAAATGGCTCGAAAGTATGCGCCATATTTGTTGGAGTAATTTTTTTAGGTTATATTTCTATAGATTTAGAAATATAAAAACAGTGGAGTGGAGAGAGGAGTATTTTTTATATGTCTAACGCGTGGAAAATTTACATGCTGGCTATAATTAGCTTTTTGGTTGGAACATCAGAATTTATTATTGCGGGTATTTTGGATAAGGTCGCGGGCGACATAGGTGTATCCGTATCTGCAGCAGGCCAGCTGATTACCGTTTTCTCGCTAGCTTACGCTATTGGCACGCCGATTCTTATGGCAGTTACGGCGCGTGTTGAGCGGCGTCAGCTGCTCCTCTACTCATTAGGTGTATTCGCGATCGGCAATCTTATTGCCGTTGCTTTGCCTGGATTTGAGTTTTTGATCGTGTCCCGCGTTGTCCTCGCGCTCAGCACAGGGGTGTTTGTCGTTACCGCTTTGACCGTCGCTTCTAAGCTTGCACCCGTTGATAAACAGGGCAGTGCCATTGCGACGCTCGTTATGGGCTTTAGCACAGCATTAATCGTGGGTGTCCCTCTAGGCAGGGTTGTCGCATCTGTATACGACTGGCATYTCATCTTCGGAGCAATCGGACTACTGGGCCTGCTTGCAATGCTCCTCATTTTATCCAGCATTCCAAAAACAGATGGTGAAGAGCCCGTTCCACTTCGCAGCCAGCTTGCTCTCTTGAAGCAGCCGAAAATTGTAACGGCACTGACGGTCACTTTCTTGTGGATCGGCGGTTATTCCATCGTTTACACTTATATTTCACCATTCCTGCTTAGCGTAACGAAGCTGAGTGAACAGGGCGTGAGCATCGGACTATTTGCATTCGGTATCGCCAGCCTGATCGGGTCTAAATTTGGCGGCTACAGCACCGATAAATGGGGAGCGCCGCGAACATTAGTCAGCGGCATGCTGTTCCATACGATAGCACTTGTTCTACTCTCGTTGGCTGGACAGTCTCCGGTGATCGTATTTCCTCTGCTTATGATCTGGGCCTTTACCGCTTGGTCATCCGGTCCAACTCAGCAGTACCATCTGATGTCACTAGCTCCAGAAGCTTCGGGTATTATGCTAAGCTTGAACAGCTCTGTACTTCAGCTAGGTATGGCTGCAGGAGCCGGGCTTGGCGGTGTTGTCGTTGAGCAAGTATCGCTCACCTCTATCAGCTGGATTGGAGCTACAGGCGTCATTCTCGCTGCTGCTACAGCCGCAACCTCCTTCGGGTTCTCCCGCGCGCGTTCCCGCCGGAAGATAGCCGAAGGCAGCTTAGCAAAAACCAGTGCTTAAACCTTAGCAGCTTTGCTTTGATCATTGATTAAAGTCACTCCTATTTTTTAAAAATGGGGCTGTCTCAAAAGTCATTTTGCGATTTTTTTGAGCACTAATTAGATCTTATTTTCTTTGAGAAAAAGGACCTCAAGCTCCACTTTACAGTGGAATTTGAGGTCCTTTCATTTGAAAACGGAGATGTTCCCCTGTCATGCGAAGACATTTGCGGCAGCGCCTGCAGCAGCTTCATCTAAGCGCAGAAATGCACTTATTTAACCAAATCTTCTTCAAATCTGCTCAATTAAAGGTATTTGTACACCTATTTGCATCATTTCAATTTTGTTTGTTAAAAACAGGTGCACTTTTGCACTTATTTACTCTACGCTAACGGTTAACTCACATCACTATCATACAACATGCATAAGCCACTTACATAATCAAATCAGACTTTAATACTAATCGAATTTCAGAGGGCGCAGCCCTTGGGGGGAGGGTGTCAATAAAGCCATAGGCTCTAGGGGCACCCTCTTTCTAATCCTGAGCTAATATGTACCTCTACACTACCCTTTATCATTGCCTATACTGCATAATCGCTGGATAGAAGCTGCTTTCTCACACTTACATGGAGCTATACTGCATTCTATACAATATAGGTGCACTTAAAAAGCTAAAATGGTCAATCGTATAACAAGATATTGCATGAATACAACATAGATCTCCATCACAGCTCAATATGGGCGAAGTTCCTGCAAATGTACAGGATAGCCAAACGCTGGTCGCTGTGATTGATGTTGGATGATAGCCACACGTTGGTCTCGGAGAGCGTAAACTCGACTTCCTAAAATAGATATAACATTCAAAAGAAAACCAGACTTCCATTATCGGAAGTCTGGTTTTCTTTTGTCCTATTCAAATCGAATCAAGAAGTAATTTTTCTTGCCGCGGCGCAGCACGACAAATTTGTCATAGAGCCTTTGCTCCGAGCCGATGATGGATTCTACATCCGTGTTTTTCGTGCCATTAATCGAAATCGAGCCGCTCGTAATATCTTGTTTCGCTTGGCGGCGAGATGGTGCAGCTCCAGATTCGATCAGAAGATCCATAAGCGCAATCTCTTCTCTATTCGTAAGCACCGTTGTAGGCATGTCCTGCAAAGCTTCAATTAGCTCAGCTTCACTCAGCTGATTTACATCGCCTGAGAAAAATGCCTGCGTAATTTTCTCTGCGCTCTCGAGCGCTTCTTGTCCATGAACAAGGCGAGTAATTTCACGCGCCAATTCACGCTGCGCCACCCGCTTCTCTGGGTGCGACTGAAGCTCTGTCTCCAAAGCTTCGATTTCTGCACGAGAGAGGAATGTGAAATACTTCAAAAATTTGATCGTATCGTTATCTTCAGTATTGATCCAGAACTGATAGAACTGGTACGCCGATGTCTTCGAACGATCCAGCCAAATGGCGCCAGATTCGGATTTACCGAATTTCTTGCCGTCGCTTTTGGTAACGAGAGGCATCGTCATGCCGTAAGCGTCGCCACCGCCCATTTTGCCAATCAAATCAAGGCCTGCTGTAATATTGCCCCATTGATCACTGCCGCCAATTTGCAAGGAACAGCCATGCTCTTGATGAAGCTTATGGAAGTCATACGCCTGCAAAATCATATAGCTGAACTCGGTAAACGAGATGCCTGATGAAAGACGGGAATCGACCGAATCCTTCGCCAGCATGTAGTTTACAGTAAAGTTTTTGCCTACATCACGTAAAAAAGTAATGACATCCAGCGGCGCAATCCAATCGTAGTTGCTTACGAGCTTAGCCGCATGATCTGCAGCATCGAAATCAAGAAAGCGGGAAAGCTGACGCTTCAAGCTCTCTGTCCATTCGGATACTGTATCCGCAGTGTTAAGCGAGCGTTCCGTCGAGCGGCCGCTTGGATCGCCAATTAAGCCTGTTCCGCCGCCAACTAAAGCAAGTGGAATATGGCCAGCCTGCTGGAAACGACGCAAGCACAAGATTGGAAGCAAGCTGCCGATGTGCAGGCTGTCCGCTGTAGGGTCGAATCCGCAATACAGCACGACGCGTTCACTCGTAAGCTTCTTATGTAATTCCTCGCGGTTAGTAAATTGCTGTACTAGCCCTCGGTATTCTAGATCAGCCAAAAGATCTTCATGATTAATGGTTAATGCTTCGTTTGTCATTTAACTCTCTCTCCTCTAATGTTTCCTACAGTTTACGTTGATTTCGAGTTTTTTAAAAGATGTGGACGGACGATTACATGGTTTTGGACATTTCTCTACGTCTACGAATCGTTCTTCTAATTAAAATATCACAAATAAGCAGCCCTACGCCAACAACAAAGTCGACAAACCCTACAAAAATAGCGTTAAACGGATAACCGCCCATTTTCGAGATAAAATATACCGTAAAAGCAAAAATCCCAAGTGCACTGATCGTAAATAAAAAACTTTTTCTAAAAAACAGCGCAAGCGCTGCAGCAATTACCGTTAATGCGGCGACTGTTCCCAGCACCAAGAGATTATGATCCTTCTCTATATTCGTTGGATACAACAATTGTTTGGGATACGTGTAAGAAAAATACCAGTCCTTGCTGGGCAGTTCATTAAAAACAGCTTTGAATGTTTTGGAGTCCGTTTGTTCCATTGCTAAATTCGAATGAAGCGCAGCACCGGGTTCGCTTAGCCGTATTTCCAGCTCGACATGCGGCTCGCCCTCCCAGAAAGCTGCTGGGGTCAAATAATAAAGATGGGAAAAAATCGTCGTAATCACACCTTTATTATAAATCCCCCCATTTTCAATATAGTTGATGACAATATTTTTCGTTTCGTTCGGCTCAAAAGATAAAAGGAACCTCGCTCCTTGTGCTGGCCCAATTTCCGCTGAGTAATTGGATAAACGCAGCTCCTTGCCGCTTACTGGATCAATGACCGTATTTTTCAATAGGGTATTCTGCCAATTAACTGTCTTAACATTCGGATCCATGATCACATTAATCTCTTTATTTCCCTCTGATACCATAAAGGCCTCACTTGCAGGCGTTACAAATAAAACCTCCAAGTCCTTGGCGGAATCGGATGTATTGTGAAGTTCATACTGAACCGTTACTTCCGCATGGCTTTTGTACCGTTCGATATCACGGAAGGTAAACACAACCTTCTCGCGAACCAAACTCACTTGCGATTGATCATCCAGCTCCAGCCTGCCATAACCCTCCGCAGGATTATGCAGCGGTCCCCCGTTGGCACTTGCTGCTTCTGGTAAAAGCATAAATAATAGGACAGCGGTCAAAATCAATGGTCGAAGCTTATGCAGGAACATTCCATCACCTCGTTCTCCGATTGTTGAGCTTCACAAGCAAAAACGCCTTCAGYGTCCTCTGGATGCTGAAGTAGCTTTGACGATGAAATATAAGATAAGTAGGAGCATAGATTTACTTTCTTATATTTAAAAAAAGAAGCCTCCATATGTATTATTTTACCACATGAGAGGCTTCATCTTGTTATCGCTCTATTTTTTCTTCCACGTATCCTTAAGCGGTACGATGCGGTTGAAGACTAGCTTCGTATCCGTTGTATGTTTATTGTCCACGCAAAAATAACCATGCCGAACGAATTGGAGCTTATCCTCTAGCTGCGGAAGATCCTCAAAAGGCTCAATCCTGCAATCTTTCACGATTTGCAGTGAGCTCGGATTAATGACGCTGTCCCAAGCTATATCGGTATCCTTCGGGATTTCATTACCCCGCAGCAGACTCTCATAAAGGTGGACATCCACCTTAGCCGCGTGACTCTCCGAAACCCAGTGGATCGTCCCCTTCACCTTACGGCCGGTAAAGCCCGTTCCGCTTTTCGTTTCGGGATCGTAAATGCAGCGAAGCTCAATGATCTCATCTGTGGCTTTATCTTTAATGACTTCCTCACATCTAATGAAGTAGGCACCGATCAGCCGTACTTCAGCTCCGGGCGCTAATCTGTGAAATCCTTTGGACGGCTGCTCCATAAAATCATCTTTCTCTATAAATAGCGTTCTAGAGAAGGTGACCTTGCGTTTGCCAAGCGTGTCATTCTCGCTATTGTTATCAATGGACAACAGCTCGGTTTGGCCCTCCGGATAATTAGTAATAACCACTTTCAGTGGATGGATGACGGCCATTACGCCTTTGACCTTCGCCTTCAAATCATGTCTTGCCGCATGCTCCAGCATCGCGATATCAACGGAATTTTGCGCTCTAATCATGCCGATCTCATCGATAAAATTTCTAATGCTCTCGGGCGTAAAGCCTCTTCGCCTGAGTCCACGGATCGTTGGCAGCCTTGGATCATCCCAGCCGTCGACAAAGCCGCCCTCAACGAGCTGTCTCAAATATCGCTTGCTCGTCACGACACCTGTTAGATTCAGCCTGCCGAATTCCCTTTGCCTTGGCGGCTGAGCAAATTCCAGCTCCTCCAATACCCATTCGTACAAAGGACGATGGTCCTTGAACTCAATGGAGCATAACGAGTAGGTAATGCCCTCGATGGCATCTTGAATCGGATGCGCAAAATCGTACATCGGATAAATGCACCACTTATTTCCTGTCCGGTAATGCTCAGCATGGATAATGCGATAAATAACGGGATCTCTTAAATTAATATTAGGCGCACTCATATCAATCTTGGCACGCAATACTTTGGAAGCGGCCTTAAAATCACCATTTTTCATTTTCGCAAACTGCTCTAAATTTTCATCAATGGAGCGATTTCGGTAAGGGCTATCCTTGCCCGGCTCCGTAAGCGTCCCCCGATATTCCGTAACTTCTTCTGGCGATAATTCACAAACATAAGCCTTTCCTTTACTTATGAGCGCAACTGCAGCATCATATATCGCATCCGAATAATCCGAACCATAATAAATATGGCTGCCCGGACTATAGCCAAGCCAATTGATATCTTCGATAATGGCATTCACATATTCGATGTCCTCCTTCAGAGGATTCGTATCGTCAAATCGCAAATGAAACTTTCCATTATACTTCTGCGCAATCGTATAGTTCGTATGGATGGCATAGGCGCTTCCGATATGCAGGTATCCATTAGGCTCAGGCGGAAACCGCGTACACATCTCCCGTGTAAACACGCCTGCTTGAAGATCCTCATTAATGATTTTGTATAAAAAATGATCCGTGTTCGGCTCTAATTCGCTGCTCATTGTAAAACCTCCAATTTAGGGTTGCTATCGATACCTTGATTTTTCATGTCCCAAGCAAAAACGCCTTCGGCGTCCTTTAGACGCTGAAGTAGCTTTGACGGTGAAATATAAGCCCTTTATAAGCTAACAAACTTTTAAATTCTTATATTTCAAAAAACAAAAAAAAATTCCACCCCCAAGACTTCGCGTCTTGGGGACGAAATTTTTCGCGGTACCACCCCAGATTCGTTAATATGTCGCCATATCAACCTCTTCAAGTACGGCACCAAAGGATGCTTATACTCTAGCTCTATAACAGGAGCTCCTGTCACAGCATCCCCTTGCTCAGGTTCCGATGTGATGCTCAGAGACTTGTTTCGATAAACCATTCCTTGCCCCTTTTCAGCTGCCGGGGCTCTCTGCGAAAGAATGTGTTTATGTACTCTTCTCGTCATCGCCTTTTTCAATATTTCATATATGTTAACAAATCGTTCCCTGAATTGTAAATGGTTATTCTACACAGCAAGCTAGATCATACTAATGCCTTGGCGCCCACAGTATAACTGAAACACCGACCAAGCAAATTGCAGCACCTATCCAGTCGTATAAATCAGGTGTTTTTTTATCAACCAGCCAGCCCCACAATACGGCCATCACTATAAAAACGCCCCCGTACGCCGCATAGACCCTCCCGAACGAAGGAAAGGATTGAAATGTAGCAATAACACCATATAGCGCTAAAGCTACGCCTCCGACCATTCCCCAATACATCGGCTTGCCTTCACGCAGCCATAACCAAATCAGGTATCCCCCACCAATTTCAGCTAACCCAGCTAATAAAAATACCAATATTCCTGTAATCATCTCTTTCACATCCAATAACGCAAGCTGATTGAATACTTATTTCTAAGAATGAGGCAAATTTTCAAAAGCTTGTACATATTTATCGTATTTCATTTTCCATACGTCCTTGCGAGAGGCAATGGTTTTTCCGTCCAGCAATGCCTCGATAACATCCAAACATACATCCCAGCCGGCAATATCTCTAGGGGTATGCGCTGTAATTTGGACAAGCTTCTCGATTAAAACCAAGCGGCAGCCCTCTGGCTCTGCATATAATTCAAAACGAACGATATCCTCAGCCCACGTAAACTCCAAAACCGATAACGCTTTGAGCCTGGTGATGGCCATCTCTTCAAAATGTCCATTCTGCATATCAAATTTTATTAATCCGCCTTCACGTAGGTCCGCGACACGCAGTTCGGGGAACCACTGCGCCAGCTTCTCGTTGTCAGTCAGCATTGACCAGACGCTCTCCACAGCATGCTTCAAACTGCGCTCGAAACGGACCGAATATCCATTCTCAGCTTGGGTAATGGATGCCAACATGTCTACTCACCTCGTCCTTATTTATTCCTGATTGTATTTTTTCTCAAAAATAGACCATCGAATCAAAGAAAGAGTAACACCTACGACAACTGAAATAAAAATAATAGGCGCCATTTCGATTTGATCTACACTTTTACGACCAAGTACAATGAGTACTCCCTGAATAATTAAAACGTAAATCAATAAATAAAGCACCCATCTAATAGCATACGACTACGAC
>NZ_JBFRDK010000078.1:0-28211 GCF_052113545.1 Paenibacillus sp. TAF43_2 | reverse complement strand
GCATATGACTTTGGTTATGGCAGTGCCATTGGTTTCTTCCTGCTTATCATTTGTCTCATCGTAACCTGGATAATCCGAAAATTGACTGCTACAAAAGATACGATTCAATATTCGTAAGGAGGGAAGCTTCATGATGCCCGGAACTGCAGGACAGCTGAGGAACGGAAACAAAAGCTCCGGCGCTTGGATAGCAAGCAAACTGGGATATTCCGTACTATATATCGTGTTATCGGTCGTTGCCATATTGCAAATTTTCCCTCTCGTATGGTTGTTGTTTTTCTCGCTTAAAAACAATCAGGAAGTATTCAATCTTCCTCCGCTGTCACTGCCTATGAATCCTAGGTGGGAAAATTACGAGAAGGTATGGAGCGCTGGAAATATTGATGTTTATTTTTTCAACAGCGTATGGATTACGGTTGTTGCAACGGTGCTTACGATTGTGTTAGGCAGCCTAGTTACCTACGCGATAACAAGGCTGAAGTGGAAAGGAAGCTCTTTTGTACTCGGTCTATTCATGGTCGCGATGATGATTCCGGTTCACTCGACGCTCATTCCGTTGTTCAGCATTTTCAACAAAATACATCTCATTGATCATCCGTTGTCGCTTATTTTGTCTTATGTAGCGTTCAATATGCCGATCACGATTATGATCCTGCTTGGCTTCTATTATGCTTTGCCGCGCGAGGTAGAGGAAGCGGCGGTTATCGACGGCTGCTCCGTAAACAAAATATTTTTCCGAATCGTACTGCCGATGACAGGCTCTGTTATCGCAACGACAGGCATTATTAACATGATATATAATTGGAATGAATTTATTTTCGTTAATACATTTATAAGCTCAGATGCCTATAAGACGCTGACGGTCGGCGTGCAAAACTTTATCGGGCAGTATACGACGGACTGGGGCGCAATCGGGGCTACATTAATGATTAGTATATTGCCAATATTGATTGCATTCCTATTCTTAAGCGATCGTATCGTTGAAGGCATAGCGGCAGGTTCAGTCAAAGGCTAAAGCTGATGATGGGACGTCGTCCGCTTGACAGTATCTGAACCGTACAAGAACCTCCAATCACAGCAGTGGTTATGGAGGTTCTTTCGTTTATGCAAAGGATAAAAAAAAGAAAGCTCTTAGGAACGATGCTCAGCTCCCAAAAGCTTTCTTGCTTCATTAATGATTGTCGTATATAAAATAATCAAAGTCTGCGTGCAGGCTGCGTCCTGATGTATCCTGACACTGCATGCCGACGAATGCGCCTGTGAAGAAGCCGCCGCCTTGAATGTAGTCATCCGATAGCTTGTAGCATTCGAAGTTTACAGGAAGACGAGTCCAGCTCTTGCCATCAAACGAGTAAGAGTAGTAGTACAGTGTATTCTCTACGTCAACACGGATATGCACATAGGCGACGTCTTCTGGAATCGCTATTTCGCTACCTTGAAGCGGCTCAGAGAACGAAAAATTATCGCATGCAACAAGCTGCAAAATTTTTCCCTTTTCCTCATTCCATGAGATTTGGCAGGATGTCCAGTTTTGCGTGTTGTAGTAGTTCACAAGCCCGGCTGATTGTTGGAAGGACGTCGGATGAAATGCGATTTTTGTTTCAGCTGTAAAGTTGAAATGCTGCCATCTCCTTGCGATAAATGACTGTGTAAATTTAGAAGTCAATGATTCTTTGCCGTATAGACGAAGATGTCCAGGGTTATCGGTCAACGAAACAATTTGATCTCCTAAAGGGATGCGCAGGCTTTGGAAATGCAGATTTAGCGTGCTGCTATCGAAATCGTCCTTAACTGGGTAATCGCGCTCCCATTGCACTTCGGGAATGTTCGGTCCTTCAATGACAAGGGAAGGCTGGTTGCCGCCGACGACATAAGGCCAATCATTGCGCCATTCGAGCCGCTGAATAGCTGTTTCTCTGCCAAGCGGGCAGTATCCACGCGGATCAAGCAGCGGCTGGCCTTCTCTGGAGAGAGGTCGTCCAACTAGATGCACTAAGAACCACTCGCCCGTATGCGTTTGAACGATGGAAGCATGGCCCGCCTTTTGCAATGGAATACGCGGTGCATGGAACGATGTGATTAACGGATTTTCCGGATGCACCTCATATGGCCCGGTAAGCTGTTTGGAGCGAGCGATGGTCGCCTGATGCTCATATTTGGTGCCGCCCTCAGCCGTAAGCAAGTAATAGTAGCCATTCATTTTATAGAGGTGAGGAGCTTCGGTCAGCTTAATATCGGTTCCTTTGAAAATAATTTCAGGTTTTCCGATTAGCTTCTGCTCACTCGCGCTGTATTCCTGCAGCAAAATACCATAGAAGTTATGATGGCCGACCCGTTGATCCCACATCATGTTTACAAAATACTTTTTGCCGTCCTCGTCATGGAACAACGATGGATCGAAGCCGGAGCTGTTCACATGAATGGGCTCGGACCATTCGCCATCAATCGTGTCGCAGGTAACCAAATAGTTGTGGCAGTCTTTCCATTGTCCTTCGGTTACTTTCACATCGGTATAGATGAGCCAAAATTTATTGTCGCTATAGGATAGTGCGGGAGCCCAAATACCGCCAGAATCAGGATTGCCCATCATGTTCAGCTGGCTGAGCCTGCTTAAAGGTCTTGCGGCAAGCCTCCAGTTTTTTAAATCCTTAGAATGGTAAATGCCAACGCCGGGAAACCATTCGAAGGTTGAAACCGCAATATAGTAGTCTTCTCCTACACGGCAAATACAGGGGTCTGGATTAAAGCCAGGTAAAATCGGATTTTGGATGGCAGTCATATCTTTTCTCCTTTTTAGGAAATGAATTGTAATCTATACTATCTATATCATAGCAATGATTTTAACCCGTTCCCATATCCATACCATGTTGATATTTACCCAAATCAATCAGTTTATTAGACTCGCAATTTCGGAAGGAGAGGGCAACGTATGCAAGCAAAACGAGAACCGGCAAGAAAGGAATTTATGCTGCCTGATATGGACTCGACCTTCCGTGTATTTGCGGCACACTGGCGTACAGTGGACCCGGATTGGAAATATCCGCTTCATAAGCATCCTCTATTTGAAGTGAATCTCGTATTATCGGGAACGCAGGAGATGAAGGTTAACGGACATGCCTACAAGCAAGGTCCAGGTGATCTTATATTGCTCAATCCGGGGGACAATCATGAAAGCTCTGTCGTTTGTAATGATGAAATGACCTATTACTGCTTGCATTTTGACGTCGATGAGAGGTCTTTCCGTGAGCTTCTTATTCGCAATAGCCATTGTTTTCACGAAGCTGGCAGTGAGCTGGCAGTAGCAATCAAGCCAGCTTTGGATAAATTAATGGCATTAACCTCCGAAGAGTCAGTCGTGCGAGTCGAGTCTCGCATGAATATTTTGTCCGCGCTATTTGAGCTGTTTGCCGGGTTGAGCGGCACATTATCTGAGCTTAATCGCGGTGCAGCTGGCGCACGGAAATCTGCTGCAGCCTCTCAAATCGCAGCCATGCTGGAGCGTACGGTTGAAAGCGCGGCTGAGAGGGGGGAGAAGGAGGATGAGGTGGAGACGATAAAATTAATTGCGGATTCGGTTGGTTACAGCATGTCATCGGTTAATCGCATGTTTACCCAAGTGTATGGCGTATCTCCACGACAATATTTGTCCTCATTGATGCTGAAAAAGGCGAAGCTGCTGCTGATGAATCCCGAAGCAACGGTAGAGTCGATATCGGCGAGGCTTGGCTACCATAATATTGCGCACTTCAGCAGGCAGTTCAAGCGCTGGACGGGGGAGTCGCCAAGCAGCTTCCGTAGTAAAACGGTATCGTTTTCTGTACATCAAGCCTAATCTTCTTCTTATGTTAAAAATATACTATAATTGGAAAATGGAATGTAAACGGGATTCCCAACCAGCTGTCCCGCTGTGACAATCATAGAACAAAGGAGAGTTGTGTAAATGAGAGTTCAGTTAGCTATGCCAGATAGAGGCGAGGAAGTCCCCAGCCAAGCAAAAGCACATATGAAAAAGGCTCTTCAAGTCAGATTGGTATCCGATTTAGAGAAAGCAAAGGAATATTATGAACATATATTAGGGTTTACCATCGATAGATGGGGACATGCTGAGCGAGACGGGGTAGGTTTTTTACTGCAGCAAGCAGAGAAAGCAGAAGATGTCAGGCCGAATGTAAGGCCATCACAAATGGATTATCCTTCCGACTGGGCTGGCCCGCTGGCGAGCTGGGATACGTACGTTTACTCTGATTTCGCTGGAGTGCAATCCTTGTATGAGGAGTTCAGAGCCAAAGGCGCAATCATAGTGTACGAGCCAATAGTAGAGGATATGGGCAGCAGAAAGTGGAAAGAGTTTGCGATAAAGGATTTGGATGATTACATTATCGTGTTTGGCGGTGGAAACTAGTGTCAGCTGAAATTACTTATGGAAGCAAAGAAGAAAGCGAATACGTGAAAAGAAAACTGATCGAGTATAATCATGGGCATGTCCCTGATGAGTTGAAAAACAATTATGAGGAAATAAATCTGACGATAAAGGATGACGAAGGTAAAATCCTTGGCGGACTATTAAGCGTCTTTTGCTGGAATTGGATAGAGGTCGATATTTTGTGGGTAGATCAAGCTCTTAGAGGCACAGGTCTTGGCAGCCAGCTGCTATCCCAAATAGAGAAAATAGCTAAAGAGAAGAAATGCACCTTCATTAAGCTAAACACGTTTAGTTTTCAGGCGCCGGAATTTTATAAGAAAAACGGTTATAAAGAAGTGGCGGTTTTTGAAGACGCGCCCTTAGGCAGCAAACATTATTATTTTCGAAAAGATATTAGTCCGCTGGCTTAAATCAGATACGGCCTTGGCTAAGCTTTGAAGTCGGCAGCAGAGCAGCAACAATTATTTCCATTCCATCGTTATAGGGTATAAGAATGAATGGGAGTGATGAACATGAGAAATAAAGTACTATTACTAACACTTAGCTGCATCTGTTTGTTTATCGTAGTGAACGCTAATTTTGTCCATGCTTGCTCACCTATCCCATGGAACTTTGAAGAGGCGTATGAGTCGAAAGCTATGGTTTATGGCAAGGTGGCTGATATAAGCGAGGACGGAAGAAAAGTTACACTGGCTGTTACTTCATATGCTGGACCGGGCAAAGCGCCGCAGACGATTTATTTGCCAGAAACGATAGACAATAGAAGCAAATATCCAGCTGGAAATGCATGTCCTGATTTTTCTATGAAGTTCAAATCCGGTGAAGAATACGTCTTTTTCTTATCTGACATCCCTCCTAATCTTAAATTGCTTTCCCCAAGCTGGATAACGGCGTCTCAAGTAGAAAATGGGCAGGTCGTCGTTGGATATCCTAATGGTGAAACAGACTCATTGGAAGATCGGTTGAAGGAATTTGCAGATTCAAAGAATTACGAGATACAGTGGCCACATAGCACATCTCCTATTTGGGGAAAAAGCGATAAATTATTAGTTCCATCCATGATCGTAGTCGGCTTGCGCATCATGTTAGGACGTATTTAATGTTGTGAAATACGAATGAACAACAGCTAAATCCTAGCTACAATAGGGGGAACGATTCTCTCTATAGAAAGGGGAATAGCGCATTGGAATTAACGTACTTAAAAACATTTCACGAAGTAGCAAAGTGGGGGAGCTTCACACGAGCTGCTGAAACTCTGGGTTATGCGCAGTCGAGTATTACGACTCAAATTCAGAAGCTTGAAGAATCGTATGGGGCAGTTAAGGTACTCCAACATAACCATGTGAATTATACATTATCGTATGAGTTTGGCAATTTAGAAGCGATTAAGCAGTGTGTGATGTACGGTCTTGGAATTGCTTTATTGCCGCGTATTGTCGTTGCTGATGCGGTCCAGAAAGGCGAGTTGATTGCTGTTCGTTTTGCGCACCCCGATTGTAAGTTCTATACACAGCTCATCTATGCCAAGAAGAAATGGAAATCCAAGGCGTTTACGGGGTTCCTAGAGCTTGTTGGCGGGGCTAATCATCAAAATTAATGAAGTATAGTATAGAATTCTATCGATAACTCCATTGTTTAAGGCTGTGCTACATTGTATTTAAGAAATCGAACGGCTTAAATATTACAGCCCAAATGGAGGCAGCGGAAATGGAAAACGAAACTTATGTATCGCTTGTTCTGGAAACACCAGCAGCTACACCGGAGGATACCCATCGTCATTTTATGAACAAACTGGCTGTAGAAACAGATGTATCTGATGTATGTCATGATATGAAGCGGGGCGTTAATGACTTTCTGCTCATCGATGTTCGCAGCGCAAAAGCTTATGAAGAGTGCCATGTTCCAGGTGCGATTAACCTGCCGTCCAATATGATTAATGAGGAGAGGACTTCATCCTTCTTAAAGGAACAAGTCATTGTTGTGTACTGCTGGGGGCCGGCATGCAATGGAGCTGCCAAAGGTGCCGCTCGTTTATCTGGGCTTGGCTTTAAGGTAAAGGAGATGCTTGGCGGCATGGAATATTGGCGTAAGGAAGGCAATGAGGTAGAGGGCAGCCAATAGTTGCAGGAGCCAAAGAAAAGGACTGTTGTAGCTGCCGAAGGGCAAGCTGCAACAGTCCTTTTTGATCATTTTAGAAATACTATTCTGTCACAATTCCGTAAATGAGTACGGGTGGTGTTACGCTGCTGCCGATGCGGATGTTTTCGTAAATGATGTTAAGCACATCATCAACATTCTCACGGTTGGAATGAATCGTAACGAGGGATTCACCTGTTTTAACCGCATCGCCGATTTTTTTGTTCAGCATGAGGCCTACAGCCAAATCAATTTCCGATTCCTTCGTCGCACGTCCAGCTCCAAGCAGCATCGCTGCAGTTCCGATCTCATCGGCAATTATTTCAGTGACCACGCCGTCTGCTTTGGCAGGCACTTCAATCAGATAAGGCGCTTGCGGCAATTTCTCAGGATGATCCACAACCGAAGGATCGCCGCCTTGATTAGCGATAAATGATTTGAATTTCTCGAGTGCTTTGCCGTTGCGAATAACTTCCTTCAGCATTTCCTCGGCTTCTTCTAGAGAGCTAGCTTTATTCGCAAGAAACACCATTTGGCTGCCTAGTGCAAGGCAAAGCTCTTCCAAATCTTTAGGTCCTTTTCCTTGAAGTGTATCGATTGCTTCTTTCACTTCAAGCGCGTTGCCGATTGCGAGTCCAAGCGGCTGGCTCATATCCGAGATGACGGCCATCGTCTTACGGCCAACGTTATTGCCGATGCTTACCATAGCATGTGCAAGCTCTTTGGCATCTTCAACGGTTTTCATAAATGCACCAGCGCCTGTTTTCACATCCAGCACGATAGCATCTGAACCGGCAGCAATCTTCTTGCTCATAATCGAGCTGGCAATGAGTGGAATAGAATCAACTGTTGCTGTAACATCACGCAAAGCATATAGCTTCTTATCAGCTGGCGTCAAATTGCCGGATTGTCCGATAACCGCAATTTTATCCTTGTTCACGAGGTTCACAAATTCATCCTTGCCGATTTCTACATGAAATCCTGCAATGGCTTCCAGCTTGTCGATTGTACCGCCAGTATGTCCAAGACCGCGACCTGACATTTTGGCAACAGGGATATCCAGTGCAGCAACAAGTGGAGCAAGTACAAGCGTAGTTGTATCGCCAACACCGCCAGTGGAGTGCTTATCTACCTTCACGCCTTCAATTGCCGACAGATCAATCGTATCGCCGGAATTCACGATCGCCATCGTTAAGTCAGCACGCTCGCGCTCTGTCATATCCTTGAAGAAGATAGCCATAGCCAAGGCGCTAACCTGATAGTCAGGAATTTCATCCTTCGTATAGCCTTCAATAATAAAGTTGATTTCCTCTGTTGTAAGCTCTCCGCCGTCACGTTTTTTCTCAATTAGGTCAACCATTCTCATGTTGTTGTCTCCTCGCTGTTCATTGATTATTTAATATCAAATTATAGTGAAATTACGGTTTCAAGAGCAACTTCCATCATATCGTTAAAGGTGCTTTGACGCTCTGCGGAAGTCGTTTCTTCGCCAGTTAGAAGATGGTCGCTTACCGTTAGAATCGTTAGTGCGTTGACGCCGTATTTAGCTGCAAGAGTATAAAGTGCTGTTGTTTCCATTTCTACACCTAGAACGCCGTGGTCCATCAGTCTTTGAACAATTGTTTTATCATCGCGGTAGAAAGTATCCGAGCAGAAAATATTGCCGACATGCAATTTTAGCCCTTTTTCAATACCGCGCTCATAGGCTGCCTTCAACAAGGAGAAGCTGCCGATGGGCGAGAAATCATATCCGCCAAAAACATGGTGATTCACGCTGGAATCTGTACAAGCGGCTTGCGCCAAAATAACTTCACGAACATGTACGCTTTCCTGCATAGCGCCGCAAGTGCCTACACGAACTAGATTTTTAACGCCATAGTCCTTAATCAATTCATTCACATAAATACTGATGGAAGGGACGCCCATACCAGTTCCCTGCACGGATATGCGATTTCCTTTATAAGTACCTGTAAAACCTAGCATGCCCCTAACTTCGTTATAGCAGATGACATTCTCCAAATACGTATCCGCAATATATTTGGCTCTCAGCGGATCTCCTGGCAATAAAATAGTTTCTGCAATTTGGCCTTGTTCGGCTGCAATATGAACGCTCATCAACATTCTCCTCTAAAATCGTTATTTTAATTGTCCCAAGAAGCTTTTGCCATGCTCTGGCATCTTAACTCCGAAGTTTTCAGCAATGGTTGCTCCAATATCGGCAAAGGTTTCGCTTATCGGCAGAGCTTGACCAGCTTGTTGAAAACGCGGCGAGTATGCGAGTAGAGGCACATATTCACGAGTATGATCCGTACCATGATAAGTCGGGTCATTGCCGTGATCGGCTGTAATGATCAGCAAATCCTGATCCGTTAATTTGGCGAAAACCTCCGGCAAACGAGCATCATATTCTTCCAATGCTTGTCCATAGCCCTTTGGATCGCGGCGATGCCCGAATAGCGCATCAAAATCAACGAGGTTCAGGAAGCTGATTCCCGTAAATGATTCGTCAAGGGTCCTGATAAATTGATCCATGCCGTCTGCATTGGACACTGTACGCACCGTTTTCGTAACACCTTCACCATCGTATATATCGGATATTTTACCAAGAGCGATGACATCAAATCCACCATCTTTTAGCTCATTCATAACTGTTCTATTAAATGGCTTCAATGCATAGTCATGGCGATTGGACGTTCTTTTGAAATGGCCTGGCTCACCAACAAAAGGACGTGCGATAATTCTCCCCAGCATGTAGGGATCYTCCAGTGTGATTTCTCGGCAAAATTCACAAATTTCATAAAGCTCGGACAGTGGAACAACCTCTTCATGAGCAGCAATTTGCAGCACGGAATCAGCAGAGGTGTAGACAATCAGCGCGCCCGTCTGCATATGCTCTTCACCAAGCTCGTCGATAATCTCAGTGCCGCTTGCAGGTTTGTTTCCAATGACCTTGCGACCGGTATGAGCTTCAATGCGAGCAATCAATTCCTGCGGGAATCCGTCTGCGAAGACACGAAAAGGTACTGCAATATGGAGTCCCATGATCTCCCAGTGACCCGTCATTGTATCTTTGCCATTGGATGCTTCTTGCATTTTTGTATAATAAGCAAGCGGCTGGTCTGCGACCTTCACTCCAGCAATTTCCTTAATGTTGGATAGTCCGAGCTTAGCCATATTAGGCATCTCCAGACCTCCGCATTCCCGTGCGATATGACCGAGTGTATCGACATCAACGTCCCCGAAGCTGGCTGCATCCGGCGACTCGCCAATACCTACAGAGTCCATGACAACAAGGTGAATTCTTTGAAACTTGTTCATTGGTTTTAGGCTCCTTGTTATTTAATAAACAGTCCGGCAATAATGGCAGACAAGACGCTAACTAAAGTAGCTCCGTACAACAATTTTAACCCAAATCGAGCCACGACGTTACCTTGTTTTTCATGCAGGCCTTTCACAGCACCGGCAATGATGCCGATCGATGAGAAGTTGGCGAATGAAACTAAAAATACTGAGACAATGCCGACAGCGCGCGCGGACAAATTAGGATATTTTTCTAGCTCAAGCATAGCGACAAACTCGTTGGATACCATTTTTGTAGCCATAATGCTTCCTGCGTCAACTGCGTCTTTCCATGGAACACCCATGATAAAAGCGAAGGGAGCAAAAATATAGCCTAACAGTTCTTGAAACGAGATGCCAATGATACCGCTGAAAAGTCCATTTACGAGCGCGATCATGGCGATAAAGCCGATAAGCATAGCTGCGACGATGATAGCAACCTTGAAGCCATCTAATATATATTCGCCCAACACTTCAAAGAAGGATTGTTTTTCTTCTTCTTGCACCTGCAAAATATCGTCTTCCGGCTCAACCTTATAAGGGTTAAGAATGGAAGCGATGATGAATCCGCCAAACAGATTCAGCACAAGCGCCGTTACTACATATTTTGGATCGAGTATTTGCATGTACGAGCCGACAATCGACATCGACACCGTAGACATCGCCGAAGCACACAATGTATACAACCGATGTTTAGGCAGCAGCCCGATTTGTTTTTTAACGGAAATGAAAACCTCTGATTGTCCCAAAATTGCAGAAGCTACCGCATTATAGGACTCCAATTTGCCCATGCCATTTATTTTGCTCAAGACAAGACCGATATATTTGACGATAAACGGCAGAACCTTGATGTATTGCAATATACCAATGAGCGCGGAAATAAACACGATAGGCAGCAGCACACTTAAGAAGAAAGAAAACTGTCCTTCATTTAATAAGCCGCCAAATACGAATTCAATCCCCGTATGGGCATAGCCAAGCAATTTCTCAAACATACTGGAGAAGCCTTTAATTAAGACAGCACCAGCAACCGTATTTAATAGAACGAAGGCTAAGATCACCTGCAGGACGACCATGATAATGAGTGGTTTATAGCGAATGTTCTTTTTGTTATTGCTCGCGATGTAAGAAAGCCCAAGTACAACAAGCAAACCTAATATAGCGATTAAAAATTTCATGGTTCATTCTCCTAGTTAGTTAATATTGTGCGAGTTTAGAATTACTATGAAGCGCTTACAATAGATTCACAGATTACTATTTCATATCGGAGGCTTGAAAAGCACCTGGCAGCAGCTGTGCCATGGTCCATTCTTCTGTATGCCCATGGAGATTTGTTAAATAGATTTTTGTATTCTCATCACAAAATTCAGCCAATACCTGTCGACAAGCGCCGCATGGAGATACAGGACCTTCGGTATCTGCCACTACTGCAATAGCTTCAATGATGCGTTCACCTTCGGATACCGCTTTAAAAATAGCCGTTCGCTCCGCGCAGTTCGTTAATCCAAACGATGCATTCTCAATATTACAGCCTCGATAAATGCGTTTGTTGCCTGTTAGTAGAGCGGCACCAACTGCAAAATGCGAGTAGGGGATATGAGCATGCTGACGGGCTTCAATGGCTTCTTTAATTAACTGTTCCTTCATCCTACAATCCTCCTGTAAAGGCTGCTCCAAATTGGAGCAGCACCATCATATCTATTTAGTAAGAAGAGGTCGATTGCTCGCCTTCCATAATCTTCACGCCTGAGCTGGCACCGATTCTTGATGCGCCTGCTGCAATCATTTTTTCCATATCTTCAAGACTGCGAATGCCGCCGGAAGCTTTAACGCCGAGCTTGTCCCCAACGGTTTTGCGCATAAGCGCTACGTCTTCAGCAGTTGCTCCGCCAGTTGAAAAACCTGTCGATGTTTTCACGAAATCCGCACCCGCACGATCAGACAGCTGACTAGCGCGTACTTTTTCATCGTCTGTAAGCAGCGATGCTTCGATAATTACTTTCACAATGGCTTTACCAGCAGCGGCTTCAACAACGGCTTGAATATCTTTTTGTACAAAGTCGTCGTCGCCATCTTTTAGTGCACCAATGTTAATGACCATATCAACCTCAGTCGCTCCATTTGCAATAGCGTTCTTAGCTTCAAAGGCCTTTGTCTCCGTAGTGGAAGCCCCTAATGGAAATCCGATTACTGTACAAACCTTAACGGTGCTGCCTGCCAATTGCTCAGCAGCGTAAGCTACCCAAGTTGGATTGACGCAAACGGAAGCAAAACTATATTTTCTCGCTTCTGCCGTTAATTTTGTAATCTCAGACTTTGTTGCATCTGCACGCAAAAGCGTATGATCAATCATTCCAGACAAATTTAACATAGCCAGTTCACCTTCCCCTTATACGAATGCTTAATTTCACGCTTATAATAACACGACTTTGAACATATGTAAAATCATTAATGAACAAATGTTCAATCCTAATATTGGTTCGACTTCATAAGTGAACCTATTGGTTTGTCATTTTGCGCTCCGCAAAATCCATTTCGGAAAATACCATTTTACAATTCGCTTCAATATATGGAAAAATGTAGTGGTAACGAAATGCTAATTCAATCCAAATTAGTTTTTCCTATTCGTTAAAAATGATGCGCTAATATTGGATTGAATCAAAAAAAGGAGATGAATGAAATGAAGGAAAAGGAAAAGAACGTTAATGCAACTTGGGAATCATCTACTTCAATACTGGACAAGCCCGCAGGTACATCGCTTGTAAAATCTATCGGATGCGCTGCATGCTGGGGAGCTAAAAGTATATCCTTAACGCGTGCTTGCTTACCCCCAACGCCTATTAATTTAGCCATATAATACAAAAATGAAGAAACGGGAGCTAAAACTCTCGTTTCTTCATTTTTAACCTCATTAATAATATTGTCATAAAAATAGGAGGCGAGCTGTATCGTGAGCAGTGTTTCGTCTATTTCTTATAATCCCGACTATTTCATTCATCTACAACCCGACGGAGCGATGCTGGTAGAACGCAACACAATGTATTATTACCGCTTAAGCGGCGTTGCGACACAGCTAGCGCTGTTGTTATCAAAGACGAAATCCTTAAAAAAAACAGCAAGTATATGGGCTAATATGAATGGAATTACATATTCAGAGGAGCAATTAATTCATGAGTTAGACATGCATCCACTCACAGAAAGCTGGAAGGATGGGGTGCTGGATAAACTACGCTTAACGGGATCTACAAAATCATATTTGCCTATAAGCTGTACGCTGCAGTTAACTAATGGCTGCAATTTATTTTGTTCATTCTGTTATGCCAGTTCTGGGAAGCCTCTTGAAAAAGAACTTAATACGGAAGATTGGTTGGAGATTTTGCAGAAACTTGCAGCTCATGGAGTAACGGATATTACTTTAACGGGTGGGGAAGCTAGGCTTGCCAAAGGATTCAAGAGAATCATTACTACAGCCAGTACTTTATTTGCGAATGTACATTTATTTAGTAATGGATTGTTTTGGAAAGACGATGAAGTTGAGCTAATAAGCGCTCTTGGCAATATTTTTGTTCAAGTCAGTGTGGATGGTTCAGCTGATACCCACGATAAGCTGCGAGGCAAGAAAGGAGCTTACATTGATTCCATGAACTCCGTCCATAAATTAGCTTCCAATGGTGTTCCTTGTTTAATCGCTATGACTGTTAATCCAGTAAACTATACTGATATTGAGAGTGTCATACAGGACGCAGTGAAAGCTGGAGCTAAAGCTTTTAGGGCAGGTGTTACTTTGCCAGTAGGAAGAGCGGATCATAACTATTTTGAGTTAAGTGATGAGCAGTACACCATCGTGGATAGCAAACTGAAAGAAGCTGTTAATTGCTTTGGTGACCAACTGTTTATTACCGATTGGAGTAACGATGGCAATGAGGGATGTAACGATTTTTGTACACCTGGTTATTTGGCGTGGTATATCCGTGCCGATGGAGAGGTTACTCCCTGTCAGATTGAGGATAGAAGCCTAGGACATATATTAAGGGATTCGTTTCATGAAATAGGAACACCAGAAAGGTTATTACAAGCTCAAAAAGAGGCTAAATCTTGTAAGTGCATTGCAAAAGTTATGCTGCCACAAGAAGCTGATTTGCCTTTTGTATGATGACAAACGAAGTCGCAATTTTGGGAGGAGCTTGTTTTGGAAATTATTATATTATCGATAGCAGCTATTATTGGTCTTATATTATTTATTAAAAATCGGCCGAGAGCTTATCCTTCGATTATGCTGCCTAAGGAACGAGCTGTAGCTGTAGCAGCAAATTATTTAAAAATATTGTGCGGACTCGATGTCACGGGTTGGCGAAACTACGGAATGTATTGGAATGACAGAGAGACGGTAAATCGTCTGCATCATTTAAATATGCTTAATCGTCTAAGAAATATTTTATATAGTTGGGGATTAGTGGAATCATGGAGAATTCGATTCGTTAGCAGTGGGAAATCAGCAGTTGTAGGCATTAATGCAAAAGGGGAGATCACTTTTTTGCATGTAGATGCAGGTGCGTTAAAACGATCAACCATAACGGATAGTATTGAAAGAAAGTCTGCTGAAGAAATCAAAAAGATGCTTGATTTAGAGTATGGAGGACTTTGGAGCACTGCTAAAATTACTGGAGAAGGTAAGCGCGAGGAAGATTTCTCTGACATTATTACTTATTGGTATACCGTGGAATCAGATGAAATTAGAATGAAGCTWTCAGTACAAACACAAGACAATCGGGTAGTAAGAATTTTAAGCGAGTCAGAGATACTAACCTCGACGATGAGTCAAGTTATTCAACAAGAGTTTCGGGACTCTGCACTTAATTTATCAGGATTTGTTGGATCTTTCCTTTCTACAATTGCAGGAGTGCTGCTTTTGATCTATGTAGAGGGGCAACATGACACGATGTTAAGCTTGTTTATTGCTCTTGTAATCGTTGTAGCAGTTCTATTAACTGCCGTTGACGATATTTCTATGAGTATTGTCAATGCTTTTGATTCTCGTTTGTCAGTTAAATCTGTCTATCTCATTGGTATTGTTTCTTCTATTATGGCGAGTATCGCCTATGGAAGCATGGCATTCATAACTTCGCTGGCAGGAATGAAGCTCGCTCTTAAACAATCATTAGTTCTCTTTAGCAATTCCTTTTCTCAAATATCAGTTGGCATTAGTTTGGCAATGGCTACTCTAGGGTTATTTGCCATAATATTCAAAGTTCTTGAATCTCGCGATATTGTCCGTATTTCGCCTGAGTTATCTGATCGTTCTATTTTTCTATCAGGATTTAGACTCAAGCAATGTTTAAGCATCAGTTTGCAAAGCTCAATAATAGAAGAAACAATCTTCCGGCTGCTTGGAATTTCCACTCTGTTATGGTTCTTTAATAATGAACTGATTGCTGTTGTAATTACTTCTATTCTTTGGGCTTTTCTTCATCAAGGAAGCGGCTATAATCCAGCTTGGATTAGGTGGTTCCAGTTAGTCGTATTTGGTTTGATTTTAGGATACGCATTTCTACTGTTTGGTTTTCTTGCTGTGGTTATTGCCCATTTTGKACATAATTTCATTTTGCTTTATATGCCGATTTTTAACTATAGGCTGCAGTTAAATCATGAGTCTCGTCATATAAATGATTCTAAATTATCTAAATCCTTTTCAGAATAATGAGGAGAAGTGAGATGAAACAATTACTTCATGTGCAAAATTTAGTGAAATTATATCCTAATGGCGATGGTGTCAATAATATTGAAATTTCAATAGAACATGGAGAAATAGTTGGTTTTTTAGGTGCAAATGGAGCCGGAAAGACAACGACATTGCGATGCATTGCTGGATTGTACAAGCCGCAAAATGGTTCAATAAAAATTGATGGCTATCATCTAGACGAGAAGCAATCACAAGGGAAAATTGCCTTTATTCCTGACAGCCCTTCATTATATCCGATGCTTACCGTCGCTGAGCATTTACAGTTTAAAGCCAAGGCTTATAGAATTCCAAAATCTGATCTTAAAGCTAAAATAATGTACGCATTACAGGAAGTGAATCTGGAGCAGTACGCTGACAGACCTACTGGCAATCTATCTAGAGGCCAAAAACAGCGAGTTATGCTGGCTGCAGCGGTCATTCAGGATGCTGATCTATATTTATTCGATGAGCCAACAGTTGGTCTAGACATACCCTCAAAAGAGTGGCTAGCTGATTGGTTAAGGAGGAGCAGGGATAGAAGGAAGGGAATTATTATTTCGTCACATAGCTTGGAGTTTGTAATGGAGACAGCGCAGAGAATTATACTTATTAAAAGCGGAAGGCTTATCGGTGAGAAAAAGGTTCCCATAACAGAGTTAGATAGAGGGCCATGGCGATCCGATGTCATTAAAGAGTTAGGAGGGAAATTTGAAGAATGATTAATTTGGCCATCCTTTTTCTTAAAAATAGTACGCGCCAATGGCTTCGAAGTGATAGTGGTTTCAAGTCGCATATCATTCTTCCGCTTCTTGTTCTCCTTGCTTTTACCGTTTTCCAAATGAGTGTCGTAACAAGTCCTGAAATAACATATACACAAAATGCGGGTTGGATCACTTTAATATTGCTTTGCCTTTTTGTTTTATTTGGTCTGATATCAAACCGTCTTCCTTCACGTATGGTTGATGTTATGTGGATATACACGCTCCCCTTGTCAATGAATTACATCGTTTGGTTTTGCATCGTATATCAATTGGTTTTACGATTCAGCTTTTGGCTCGGATCAGCTTTACTGGCAGATCTCATTAGATGGTTGTCAGGGCTGTCCTATAATCACTTATTTGCTCATGCGTTTATTAGCTTTTGTGTAATTAGTTTATTAGACATTTGGCTATTCGCTTCTTCATCGTCACGAGGGAAGTGGCGAATTTCTCTTCTATTAGGATCAAGTAGCATCTTAATATTAGCTGCATTAGCAGTAACCATCTATTTCTTTCAAAAGGGTATGTATACTTCTTCAGATTTAATCATCTTTGTACAAAAGATTGCTTTTAATGTAGGTACCCTGCTGTTTGGAAATTTTAACGTTATTGGTACTAGTATGGTGTTTGTTTTACTCGTCCTAGCTATTATTGTTATCTATTTTGCAACCTGTAATCTGGAGCTAAAAGAAAAATTAACGAAGGAAGCAGATTTTTGGTCCTCATTTAATAGCTTCTCATCTTTAGTTTCTAGTGTTAAGGGTTCAGACCGACCTAGTTATTGGGGAGGAAAATGGCTTACAGGAATATTTTCGTTTGTTTGGTTTGAGTTTTTGTTATGGCGTAAGCATCGAACTTCGCTTTTATGGCAATTTGCTTTAGGAGCAGGATTAATTGTTGTTATCCTTCAATGGTCTCCTTCATGGTTTTGGATATTGCAGGGTTTCATACTCGCTTCGGCGGTATTCGGCGCGTTCTTTTCAGGTTTAATACGACATGCGCAAACGGGAGATCTCTTCCTTCACCCTGGGAAGAGGATGAGTAAGATATTGTTACTTGAGATCGTTGATTTACTTCCAACATTTTTTACTTTATTTTTATATACACTAATTGGACTATGGCTCGATTCTGATCTAATCTATAAGCAGGCATATCTTCTGATGTGGCTGCCGCCCATATTTATTGTGCTGATTTTCATTCGAGTAGGCTTTTTTATATGGGCCTATTTAAAAGACTCTAATTTGAGTGCAGCTAGATATTATAAAACAATGTTGTTTCATGGTATCGGAATTAGTTGCTTCATATTTTTAGCCGGTTACCTGCTGCAGACTTTAATACATAAAGATATTGTTTATTATATTTTAGCGTTTTTATTCATTGGGATTGCATATGGCGGAATAAGTATAAAAAAATATATCTCAAATTAAGGAGATTAAACGATGACTGACTTAATACCGTTTGATGCTAATATGATGAAGCTAGGCAGTTCAAATACTCAAGAAGCTTTCAATGCCATAAATGATTTAAAAAGACAAGGAACTCGTGTGATACCTGCCTTAATCGAGCAATTGGATGTTACTGATGATTCTGTACGTACTATGATCGTTGTTGTGCTAGGTGAGTTTGGCACAGACGCGTTTGAATCTGCCTCTAAAGTTTCGAAACTTCTGCTGGAGGATAATGAGCAGCTCAGAATGGCCTCTGCTCTAACTTTATCGAGAATCGGTAGTTCAAGCGTTCCTCATTTATTGCAAATTCTTGGTAGTGAAAATGAAAAAGCATGTTTTTGGGCGGCTTGGGCCTTGTCATTCATTGATCCTAGCCAGATTAATGATGAATCAATTGAGAGGTTGAAGCTTACCCGAGAAACACCGGATAGCCCGATTGAAGTTTTTGCAGCTGAAGAAGCATTAGGCAAAATATTAGCTAATAGACTCCAAAAATAAAGTAAGGGGTTCATAATGAAGGATAATAATATGAATGATTTCCCAAGCATATCTGAAGATGAAAATTGGTTAGGGCTTAATAAATCTAGGGATGAGCTGTTGCAGAAAAAATTTCTATTCGTATATTTGTGGTCAATAAGCTGCGGGTATTGTAAAGAGATTATTCCTGATATCCTTAACTTTCATAAAAGGAACAAGAAAGATTTCACTTTGTTATCCATTCATGTTCCAATGGGAGACCAAGACTTGGATAACCTTATTATTCAGGATATTTCTGATAAGCTAGGTATTGAAGGGCCACTGCTATTAGATAATCATCATAAATGGATTATTAGATTTGGAAGTGATTTTTTACCTTCTTTTTATGTGTACAATCAATTAGGGAAACTAGTGAATTATAAAATTGGCTGTGAGAATATGGAGTTGTTTTTGAACAGCAACGTATAATTTTGTATTAATGTACTTACAAAAATGCCTTGCGAACCCAATTCGTAAGGCATTTTTGCGTGCGCCCAGCATGTACGCTATCTCTAGGGTTCAAAGCGATATGAATAAAGAAAGCCAAGTTTTGGAGGGATGTCGGTATAAAATTACTCAGGCACCTGCAACAAAACTGGAAATCGATTCGTTAATAAACGGAACGTATGAACCAAGTCCAGTCCGGCGATCAAAGCCCAAGGGAATGCGTCATTCCGATGAAACAGCGAATCAAAAAATGGATACCAATAGGAGTGTTTGGATGAATAATCGTTTTAAGGCGAGAATTTCTTTTTTTGCGTATATAGCGCTTCTGTTTACTTTGGATAACTATTATTCATTTATGATTTTTAATTTATTTCTTGCTTTTGCAGCACTGGAGCTGTCTTTTTTGCTGCCTTTATTTAAGTCGCATAAGAAAAGAAATATGCTGGTTAGTTTTGTTTTCTTTATCGTTTTCATACTGCTCTCGCCAAATGTGTTCTACGTTGTAACCGATCTGATTCATCTCAATTTCTTTTCGTTTGATTATATGGAGGGACTTCACGTTAATGAGTGGTGGAACTTCTTTGTGTTAATCAGCGGGGTTTTCATAGCTCTATTTTTTTACATAGTAATGATCAAAGAGATTCAACTGCTTCTTATAAATACAAAGTGGAATAAACTAATTTTATTTGTATTTATGCTGCTCGGCGGCCTAGGGATATATATAGGAAGATTTTTACGCTTTCATTCTATTCATTTGTTTACGGAGCCTTTGTCTTTATTGAAACAAGTGCTTGATTCACTAAACGGAAATTCATTGCTGTTCGTCCTTTGGATGAGTGTTTTACAATTTATCGTTTATTGGTTTTTTGTAGATTCAAAAGGGAATGAAGCTTGATGGAGGGAACAGCCTAACTTATAGCATAATTTCATAAAAACCTCCTGTTAATTGAGCTGATTCAGCTGCTTTAACAGGAGGTTTCCTATTGTGAGATTTTATTGCCTCAAAGCTACGGCTGCCGTATTACCCTCCGTTGTGAGACTTTCCTCACTATTTTTTTGAATACCATATAGCAGAATGATACGCCAGGCGCTGGGTCGCTTAGGCTCCAGATGGCAGGCGCTCTTTTGACAAAATGGGATTTAACGATTGGCAGGACGCTTAACTGTTTGGTTCGGACATAATCGCGCGATGAAATAAGATCTTCAAACAAAAAGCAGAAGGCGATCCCTGTATCGCTTGTAATCGCATAGCTTCCAATCGGCTTGCCTACAAGCTCGTTGTAGGCGAGCAGTGGGAAGTTAACGCCACATTTTTGAAGGAGAGGGTCCAGTGTAGTCGTTCTTGCATTGATCTCCAGCAAATAATACTTGCCGGTTACCGCATCCTTCTTGAATTCAATTTCGGCGAAGCCTTTGTAGCCAATCGCTTCTAGAAAAGGGGCTCCGATGTGGTAAAGCTCCTCTATGTACTTTTGCTTTGTGAAGGAAGATGCGCCAAAGTTAATCGGGAATTGCCGTAGTTTTTGACAGGTCATCCAGTGGGTAACCTTTGAATTCTGATCCAAGTAAGCATCAAAGGTGTAGACATGGTCATCGAAGCCGGGAATAATTCTTTGCACGATAACCTGAAGTTTAGCTTGCCGCGATTTCTCGATTGCAGCTCTCATTTCCTCCAAGTTATGGCATGTGAATATTTTGGCTCGGAAGAAGTCCACGAAAGCTGGGGAATCCGTAGGTTTCACGATACATGGAAAGCCGATCTCAGCAACGACTCGTTCTTCAAATCGTTCCTCAGCTGGGTTGATCGATTCTGGAACTAATACACTGTGTTTTGTTGTAAGAGTATGGAGATACTCCTTGTCCATAATATTGCTCCAAAAGCCTTGTACGTTCATATTAATATGGTAGTACTTTTTGAGCTCATCCAGATAAGAATCAACGAATTCCACATAAGGGTCGACGCTCGGAAAAAGGACAGGCTTCTTGTCCTGCTTTTTGGCGTAGTCGATTAAATAGTGCAGAAGCTGTTCCTTCTGCTGTTTATAATGAGGAACAATAATTTGCTCGCTTAAGTATTTGGATTTGGCGCCATATGTATTTTGCTTGGAATAATCCATTGCTACTGTATAGATGCCCTTGGAGCCGAGGCCTCTAATAATGCTTAAACCAGTGTAAAAGTTTGAGCCAAGTATGACAGCTTTATTTTCCACCAAACAACACTCGCTTCCTTAGTCATATGAAATAGTTATGTCATTCGCGTTGTTTTCAATCTCTCCTAAATATTGCTAAATATATCATGAGGGTATTTCATTATCAAACACATTTTGGATATTGAATTGATTGAACAACTTAAGAGTATTGAAGCTGATCTATTGGATTTCTTTAATTACGCATTGGTCAAACAATTATCGATGGTCAATGCTGAGCTATTGGACAAGCTTTTCTTGAAATATTGTGAGTGGCTTAGTCTGGAAATAAAATAACAACCAAATCAAATAGGGAGGAAAAAGATGAGAAAATGGATAGCGTATTTGGTAGTCGCAGTTGCAGTCTGCGGGTTAATCATTGGCATTAACAAACCATTCGAAAAAGGCGATTATATTCTAGAGAAACAACTTAACAGCAATGACGCTCCAACCCTATTTGTTGTCTATAACATTTCCAAAAAAGAGGCCAAAACAAAGACGCTTTCTGATTTTTTGAATAACGAAGATCATAACGATGTGATGATTATTCGCGTTGATGATAGAGAGCTTTACAATGACCTGAGGATCGGCGAAAGAGTAACGATCAAAACAAAGGGTTACACGATGTTGTCATCCCCGCCTCAAGCGGTAGCGGATGAGATTATTAGGCATTCTTGAGCTTCTCTAAAGCCGCTTCAATAGGTTTATCTAGCCGTGTGTTCTCCTTGATGTCACTCCAGTAAACGATCAGAATATTTCCTTCCTGATATAATCTTGCGAATAATTTGGAAGCAGCATTTCCTGTTTGTTTATTGAGTTCTTCAGCACCATTAATACGATCTTTTTCAGATTGAAAAATATAAAAATGCATAAACTCAGGTTCATTTTCTTTCTTATCTAGTGGCATTCCTACGGAATAGACCTCGGGAATAACGTCATTTAATTTCGGCGGGTAACCTGTTATCCCATAGGATATTAGCTCTAACTTCTGAGCTTCAACCGCTTTGATTACATCCTCTAAAATAAACTTATTTTCCTTGCTATTTGTATCTTTGGAGCATCCGCATAAGATGATGATGCATAATAAAATGAAAAATACTGGTTTTATTTTCGACATAACCGATAGTACACCCCCAACATAATAATAATGCTGCCTTGCGACATTTACTTGTAATCATATAGACACCTTAATGATTGATAAGGTTGCATTATTTGGATGGATTAACCATTTGGAAAGAGTTAAAGTCTAACGAATCGTAAAGAGCTTATTTTGCGGAAAATTGATGTTTAAAGATGCTAACGAATCACAGCAACGCTATTTGGTGCTTTTGATCACGAAAAGGGATGTTTTGAAGGAAATAAGGTTGCTGGTGTTCGTTATATTTTTTAAAAGCGGAGATGTAGGCAAATAACGTTTCTCAGGTTCGTTAGAGATAATGAAGGTACCTCTGGAACTGCTGGAAGTGTTGATACTGCTGGTATCTCTGGTATCTCTGGTACCTCTATTACCTCTATTACTTCTAGTACCGCTGGTACTTGCTGTCACTTCACTGATACTCATGATACTTCTGGTGGACAGTTCGCCGTGCTACTTTACCTTTTCGCATACAAATGCTGTTAGACGTATTGCTCGCTATACACAAACTAAAATGCATATCGGCTGCTAGAAGGCTGCGCCTTTCGGATATGCTCTCCGTATTTCGGAATGCTCACCGTAAACTGCGGTCTTGTGCTATATTTTGAGAGAGTGACAATGATAGTTCCAAACCATACATATAAGGAGGCAATCCGATGATGAGCGTGTATAGCAACAACAATGATGTAAGCGGTTTCGTTAGGGCGGAAGGTAAAAAGTTGCTTAATGGAGACGGCAAAGAAATTGTGCTGAGAGGCGTTGGGTTCGGAAGCTGGCTGCTGCCGGAAGGCTATATGTGGAAGTTTCCGCAAGGCGGAGACCGTCCGCGCAAAATCGAGGCGATGGTCAAGGAATTAATCGGCGAAGAGAAAGCAGCACAGTTCTGGGATAGTTATGTGGAGCGTTATGTGGATGAGATTGATGTCCGCGAAGTGGCGAAGCAGGGCTTTAATTCCGTGAGGTTTCCAATCAATGCCCGCGGAATTCTAGAACAAGGCGAAGAGATCATTTTTAATGAAAAGAGGCTTGCACGAATTCATGAAGTGATTGAATGGTGCAGAAAGTATAAGCTGTATGTCATTTTGGATTTGCACGGAGCGCCAGGCGGGCAGACGGGTGCCAACATTGATGATTCGGAAAATGATTTGCCGGAGCTGTTTACGGATCGCCGCAACCAAGAGCTGACGATTGCGATTTGGCGAATGTTCGCAGAGCGCTATAAAGACGATTGGATTATTGCCGGATATGACCTCTTTAATGAACCTCTTCCGGATTGGTTTAACCAATATAACGACCTTGTAGAGCCGCTGCACAAGGAAATTACAGCAGCGATCCGTGAAGTGGACAAGCGTCATATGATCATTATTGAAGGGGTGCATTGGTCAACTGATTGGAGTGTATTCACAGAGAAATTTGATGATTATTTAATGCTGCAATTCCATAAGTATTGGAACAACCCCGATACGGAAAGTATTCAGAAATATATAGATAAGCGCGAGGAGTGGAATGTGCCGATCTTCATGGGCGAAGGCGGTGAAAATAACGCACAGTGGTACAGCGGAGCCTTCCAAATGTTCGAGGACCATCAGATTTCGTGGAATTTCTGGACGTGGAAGAAGATGAACACATCAAATTCTCCATATTCTATTCGTATGCCGGAAGGCTGGAATCTGCTGACGGCTTATTTGGAAGGCGGCGCTAAACCGGATGAAGCAACAGCGGAAGCGATCTTAAATGAATATCTCGATAATCTGAAAGTGGACAATTGTGATGCGTTCCCAGGCATATCCCGTGCGCTGCTGCGTCACCTTCCGCTCCAGATTCCTGCTGAATTTTATGGACAAGGCGAGGGTGTCGGCTTCGGCATCGTGAACAAAAAAACGAACAAGACGGGGCTGCGTGCAAGTGATGGCGTACCGATGAGAATGATTACGGGCAAGACCGAGATGCCAAGCTATCATTCAGAGGGCGGCAAGGTTTGGGCAGAGGATAATACGCTTTGTGTAGAGCTGCATCAAGGGGATTGGCTCGCGTATGATGCTTTGTGCGTTGAAGCAAGGTCATTTGATCTGCATGCACGCCTGCTAGYCGCTGCGGGACAAGCGACATTATCCATTGAACTGGAAGGCCAAGAGCCGGTGAGCTGTGAGGTAAACGGTGAGGAGTGGACGGAGAGCCTGCTACTAAAGGACATCCATCTACCAGCTGGAGCAGTTCGTGTCATTATCCGTATTTTAAGCGGCAGCGTGGATTTGGATTGGATTGAATTTTCGTTTGCTAAATAAAATAAAAAAACTAAAATGTGATGCGAGGCAGGTTCTGCCAGCATCACATTTTTTTGTGCGCAAAAAAACGGTAGATGCACCCAAAACCGAAAAATGGTCACCTGAATACGAAATCTAAAGCCTTACGAGACAGGAGCCAACAATCTACAATTAAAGTATAAGAGATGCAAGGGCTTACATCAGATTTTCAACAGCATGGGGGTAATTATTTTGAAAACACAGCTAGGTTCAGCGCCTGCTTCCTTGCCTGCTGCGGACGCAAAGGCAGCAAGAAGCAAATGGTTCAAAAAGTTGTACAGCCAACGGCACATTCAAATTATGGCGTTACTAGGCGTGCTATGGATGATTATATTCAACTACGTTCCTATGTATGGCGTTATTATCGCCTTTAAAGAATTCAACATTGTTAAATCCATAAGCGAGGCGCCTTGGGTTGGCTTTATGCACTTTAAGGAGTTTTTCCAGGATGAGAGCTTCATTGATGTCATGAAAAATACACTCGGCATCAGTCTTATCAAACTTGCAATCGGATTCCCACTGCCAATTATTTTTGCATTATTTCTAAACGAGGTTCGTTCGGTCGGCTTCAAGAAAGCGATTSAGACTATTTCGTATCTGCCTCATTTTTTGTCATGGGTTATTCTCGGCGGTATTCTTGCCACTTGGCTTTCAGATGTTGGGATCATTAACAATGTGCTCCTTGCGCTTAATTTCATCGATGAGCCGATTTCCTATTTGGCAGAGCCTAGCTACTTCTGGAGCATCATCATTACATCAGATATATGGAAAGAGCTTGGCTGGTCCGCCATTATCTATCTAGCGGCTATTGCCAGCGTATCGCCAGAGCTGTATGAAGCAGCAACGATTGATGGCGCAGGTCGTTTTCAAAAAATGTGGTACGTCACTTTGCCTAGCATTAAGGCGACGATCTCCATCCTGTTCATTCTAGCAGTGAGCGGCGTGCTTAACTCGAACTTTGACCAGATTCTAGTGCTGCGCAACTCATTGAACGAGAGCGCGAGCAACGTTATCGATATTTATGTTTATCAGACGGGTATGCAGCAAGGACGTTATTCTTACTCGACTGCTGTCGGATTGTTTAAGTCTTTAATCGCATTAATTCTATTGCTTATTGCAAACCGAGTAACGAAAAAAATGAACGATACTTCACTGTTCTAGAAACGGAGGCGACTAACCGTGTTTAATATTAAACGTAAAACAAAAGGAGAAGCATTTTTCGATATCTTCAACAATTTCGGTATGCTGCTCATTTGCTTCGCGACCCTATATCCGATTTGGTATGTGCTGGTCAATGCCTTCAATGAAGGGCAGGACGGCATGCGCGGCGGGATCTACTGGTGGCCGCGGGTTTTCAGCATCGAGAGCTTCGACGCGGTATTCCAAAGCAGCGGCATCATGACTGCGATGGGAATTACCGTAGCCAAAACACTGCTTGGCACGGTGCTTCACGTGTTTTTTACGGCGATGGTTGCTTATGCATTCTCACGCAAAGGCCTCATCGGCGGCAAAATATATATTCTCTTCGGAACGGTTACTTTGTTCTTCGGCGGCGGTCTAATTCCGACCTACCTGCTTATGAGAGATCTGCATTTGCTGGATAACTTCATGGTCTATATCATTCCTGCCATGTTCAGCTTCTTCGATCTTATTATCTTCATGACCTTCTTCCGGGATATTCCGGATGGCCTTGAGGAAGCAGCCAAAATTGACGGAGCAAATGACTGGTCGATCTTTGTGCGAGTGATTTTGCCCGTATCGATGCCGGTTATCGCTACAATCGCTTTGTTCCACGGGGTATACCAATGGAATGATTATTTTGCCGGCGTTATCTACATGAACAACATGGACATGCAGCCGATCCAAACTTATTTGTACCGTATTGTTGCTCAGTCCAGCTCTAGCCAAATGTTGGCCGCTATCCCTGGAGGTATAGGGAAATCCGTTACAACACAATCCATCAAGCTGGCTACGATGGTTGTCACGACCCTTCCAATCGTTATCGCTTATCCGTTCCTGCAGAAGTATTTCGTAAAAGGAATGATGATCGGTTCGATTAAAGGTTAACTTATGGCAGTACCTTCCGCCCTTTATTGAGCAGAGGATTGCATATATAATCATTCATACAGAGAAGGGGAAGACAAACATGAACAAGAAGCTTAAGCTCAAAAATCTATTGATGCTGATGGTCGCAACGGTTCTAGTCTTTACGACCGCTTGCTCTTCAGGCGGCAACAAAAACAATGGCAAGGAAGAGGGCAATGGCGCTCCTGCTGAGCAAGTGAAGCTTACTCAGGACGATAAGGGCTGGGAAGTGGACAAAAGCCCAATTACGTTCGACTGGTACATCAACTTCTCTTGGTTCCCTAACAAATGGGGCGTAGATGCGACTTCGAAATATATTACTGAAAAAACTGGCGTTAACATTAACTTCATCGTTCCAGCCGGCAACGAAGCTGAGAAGATGAATACAATGATCGCTTCGGGCTCTTTGCCTGACTTTATTACACTAGGCTGGTACGAAGATGCGGTTAAGAAAATGATCGAAGGCGATCTAGTCCTTCCGCTGAACGAGCTTGCTGATCAATATGACCCTTACTTCTACAAAGTAACAGACCCTGCTAAGCTTTCTTGGTACAAACAAGAAAACGGCAATGTATACGGTTATCCGAACTCTTCCTCATCACCTAAGGACTATGAGAAATTCGGAGACAACATTACATCCACGCAAACCTTCCTTGTGCGCAAAGATATGTACGAAGCACTAGGCAAACCGGATATGCGTACGCCGGAAGGCTTCTTGAATGCACTTGAGGCTGCGAAAAAAATGTATCCTGATGTGAATGGCCAACCGCTTATTCCACTAGGCATGTATGATTTCAGCGACACAGGCAACGCGTCGCTTCAACATTATATTCAGAACTTCCTTGCTATTCCTTACGATAAAGATGGTCAGCTGTATGATCGCAATACAGATCCTGAATACGTAAAATGGCTGAAAACAATGCGTCAAGCGAACGAAGACGGCTTGCTGTCGAAAGATATCTTCATTGACAAGCGCCCGCAAATGGAAGAAAAAATTGCACAAGGCCGTTATTTCGCAATGCTTTACGCTAGATCTGACCTTGCAAACCAACAAAATGCACTATTTGCAAATGATCCGAACTCCATCTACATTGCTGTAGACGGTCCTGCTAATACTAACCTTGATCAGCCGACGCTTGCTGGTCCATCGATCTCAGGTTGGACGGTAACTCTGATCTCCAAAGATGTGAAAGACAAAGCTCGCGCGATTCGTTTCCTAGACTATTTGATCTCGGAAGAAGGACAGCATGATACATTCTTCGGTAAACAAGGCGTAACTTGGGATAACATTGATGGCAAAGATCAGTTCTTGCCAGACGCATTGAATCTATTGAATACAGATCGCGGCGCTTTCGACAAGCAGCTTGGCGCATCCCACACGTTCTGGATGATGATGGATACGAACCTAACGCCAATCTGGTCTCCGCCAGCTGTTGAGCCATTCAAGCAATTGGAAGATTGGACTCGCGGCAAGGCGAAGAGCTTGTCGGAATTCGACCAGCTGAACCCAACTGGCACTTCAGCCGAAGGTATTATGAACACAAAAATAGATCAAGAGTTTGGTAAAGTATTGCCAAAACTAGTGCTTGCTAAATCGGATGCAGAGTTCGATAAAATTTGGGGCGATTTCCTAAAGAAACGTGAGACGCTTGGATTCAGCAAAGTTCAAGCCTACAAACAAAAGAAATACGAAGAAAATGTTGCGAAGTTGGACGC
>NZ_JBFRDK010000077.1:0-28351 GCF_052113545.1 Paenibacillus sp. TAF43_2 | reverse complement strand
ATTGAGCATTCTGAGGCAAATAGACCTAAATTCTAGTCCTATTTMCGACCATTCCGCACTTCTGCTGCCCATTGGCAGAAATCGCAGCAAAATAAGACTAATATCTAGRCTTATTTGTRSAWTATTGAKCATTCTGARGCAAATAGAMCTAAAWTCTAGTCCTATTTCCGACCATTCCRCACTTCTGCTGCCCATTGGCAGAAATCGCAGCAAAATAAGACTAATATCTAGGCTTATTTGTGGAATATTGATCATTCCGAAGGAAATAGAGCTAAATTCTAGTCCTATCTCCGACCACTCCGCACTTCTGCTGCCCACTGGCAGAAAGCGTCGCAAGATAAGACCAATATCTAGACTTATTTGTGCAATATTGGTCATTTTGAAGAAAATAGATTTAGTTTCTAGATCTATAACAATCCCTAGGAATCTAGCAATTATGAGCAGAATTAGTAGAGGTTATCGTATAATCATTACATATTTTTATAAATAATTCTGTTAAATAGATTAGTTTCACGGGCAATAAGCTTGGTCACCAGCTCATCTATTCTGATCAATAACTCACTCAAATAGATAAACTATTTTCCGATTGATACGCTATTGAGATTAAACTACCCTCTATACCCATATCCCATATTGTTTCCTACGAATTGACTATTTCAACTATGAACATCCAGTGTGATATGCTAATCGCAAGCATTTTTTATGGCTATATTGAAGTTTATGTCAAATTGGTTCATTATTGATTTTTGAGCAAAGATAAACGATGATTAGTCATGTTTTTATGTATGTGCGCTCGTTTTCGAACTCATTTTCGAATGCATCCGAGCTCTTTACCGAACACACTTCCGAGCTCGTTTCAATCCCTATAAACGACCGCAAAAGGTCTTTTGCAAGCCGCTGGCATTATAGCTACTCCATCAAATTTCGACCATAATACGAATGTATAGTTAAGGAGGCTTTACCACTATGGCAACCCCATATCTTACTGTTGTTGGGCTCGGCTCAGGTGATCCTGACCAAATGACGCTTGGCGTATGGCGCAGGCTGCAAGCTGCGAAGAAAATTTTTGTCCGTACGGCTGAGCATCCTGCAATGTCGATGCTTCTGGAAATCGGTATGGAATATACCTCATTTGATACTTTGTATGAGCAGCATGATTCCTTTCCGGATGTGTACAAGGCAATAGCCGAGGCGCTTATTTCCGAAGCAAAGAGCATGAGCACAAGCGTGGACGAGCCTATTATTTATGCGGTTCCCGGGCATCCAATGGTAGCTGAACGCACGGTTCAACTGCTGCGCGAGCAATGTCCGGAAGCGGGTATTGAGCTGCAAATTATCGGCGGTGAAAGCTTCCTTGATCAAGCTTTTATTAGTCTTGGAATCGATCCAATCGAAGGTTTTGCGCTTCTTGATGCAGCTGAATTACAGCCGTCTTTGTTGCAGCCGCAGTTGCATACTCTGATTGGACAGGTGTATGATGCCTTCACGGCATCTGATGTTAAGCTTGCGCTTATGGAGCGTTATCCCGATGACTACGAGGTTGTGGTAGGGCATGCTCTTGGTGTTGCTTCCCAGCAGCAGATCATTCGCGTTCCGCTATACGAGCTTGATCGCACACCTGGTTACGGTAATTTATCGTTGATTTGGGTTCCGCGCTCTGATGATGCAGCGCTTCGCAATCGTTCCTTTGAGCGATTGCATGAGATTGTATCTATTCTTCGCAGCCCTGAAGGTTGTCCTTGGGATCAGGAGCAGACGCATCAGTCTATCCGCAAAAATTTTATCGAAGAGCTGTATGAAGCGCTTGAAGCCATCGATAATGATGATCCGGATGCCATGCAGGAGGAATTTGGCGATGTTATCCTGCAAGTGATGCTTCATAGCCAAATGGAAGAAGAGACTGGCGCATTTTCCGTCTATGATGTGATACAATCACTTAACGAGAAGCTTATTTTCCGCCATCCGCATGTATTTGGGGACGTTGATGCGAGCAATTCGGAAGAGGCGCTGGTCAACTGGGAACAAATGAAGGCTGAGGAAAAACGGATTAAAGGAACCGATGTTTCGCGTACATCGGTACTGGATGGCATTCCGCCAGATCTGCCAGCACTCATGAAAGCCTACAAGCTTCAGAAAAAAGCGGCTAAGGTAGGTTTTGATTGGGACGAGCTTGGTCCAGTTCTTGCCAAGATTGAAGAGGAGCTTGCAGAGCTGCGCGCAGCGATAACTTCGCAATCGGAAGAGGAGCAGGCATCTGAGCTTGGTGATTTGCTGTTTGCAGTCGTCAATGCCTCGCGCTTCATCCACGCTGATCCGGAAGAGGCGCTTTCCCGCACGAACAAAAAATTCCGCAGTAGATTTGAATATATTGAGGAACAGCTTCGTATAAGCGGTAAAAATTTTGACCAGACTGATTTAACAGAAATGGATCGTTGGTGGGAAGAGGCAAAGCGTCAATCCTAGCTTGCAATTCGTCATGAATCGCCTTTATTCCGCAACAAACGCAAAAAAATTTCAAATAGCGGCAGGATTTATTTGCTTCAAGGCAGAATAAGTATTCTTCGTGAGAGTAAAAATGGGAAGCAAAGGCGGCGCCACAAGCGTCGACCACAAATAATGGTTAAAAATTAGGAGGATTTTATAATGAACAAAACAGACTTGATCAACAACATTGCAGAAAAAAGCGGTTTGACTAAACGTGACGTAGAAGCAGTACTTAACGGTTTCTTGGGCGAAGTAACAGATGCACTTGCTGGTGGCGATAAAGTACAATTGATCGGCTTCGGTACTTTTGAAACTCGCAAACGTGCTGGACGCACTGGCCGCAACCCGCAAACAGGCGCTCCAATCGAAATTTCAGAAGCAAAAGTTCCTGCATTCAAAGCAGGCAACAAGTTGAAAGAAGCTATCCAATAATCTATGCGATTAGATAAATTTCTTAAGGTATCCCGGCTGATCAAACGCCGTACCGTTGCGAAGGATGTATCCGAGCAAGGTCGCGTATGGATCAACGGCCGCGAAGCGAAAGCTAGCAGCGCCGTCAAAGTCGGTGATGAGCTCCAAATCCAGTTCGGTCAAAAAATCGTAACCGTTCGCGTTGAGCGAATTGCGGAGACGACCCGTAAGGATGAAGCCGGAGAGCTGTATACCTTGGTGAAAGAAGAGCAACGCCAGCGCGAGAATACGCTCGACTGGGAAGTACCGCAATAACAACAAGACTGCCTACAAGCATAATACTTGCAGGCAGTCTTTTTTTGTGCCCAATAAGTAGCTTTTAAATTTTAAGAGATTCCCTGTTTCAACCTCATAAATTATGTTTATATACTCGGAGGACTATTCGATGAATCATCTGCAGCTGCCCATTCCCGAGTATCGGCGAAAGGGTTTTTCATTGCTTGCGCATGCTTGTGCTCTCTATTTCAAAAACATTGTACCCATTCTATTTTTAACAGCGATAATAACGATTCCGGTTGAGGCTATTAAAAACTATTATTATTTTGAACCGGAAGACGGCTTTATTTATATGCCTATGAGCAGCATGGACAGTGTGACCAGTTTATTTTTCCTAYGTGTCATCACGCCGATGATTATCTATTACATACTTGGCATAATGACGGGGAACAGCAGTGGCATTGTGCAGCCCATTCTGTGGGGGCTTCGCAAATGGCCGCGCATGATTGTGTATACTTTTCTACACGGCGTCATTGTAGTTGCGGGATTTATCGTATTTATTGTTCCAGGCTTCTTGTTTGCTGTATGGCTGATGCTGATGCCTAGTATTGTTTCTATTGCTGATACATCGCGGATAAATCCGATGACAGTTAGCCGTGATTTGGCACGCGGGCGTTATTTCAAGTTTGTAGGCTATGCGATTGGCGGATACGTTATGGTCCTAGTGCTTACCAGCATTATCGTTTTTATTTTCTCTCTCTATGTGAATCAATCATGGATAACCGCKACGATATTTGATTTATGCTATAGCCTATTCAACCAGTTGGTAACCATTGTACTATTGCTAGTTTTTCTACAGGTATATACAGAAAGAAACGACGACGCGCTGAATGCTATGAATGAAGCAGTTTAGGTTCTAATTCTCGTCCACGCCCCATAAGCTAGTCTTAACATATAAGACAGGATAAGCTTTACGCCTATGCCCTTCTTATATTTGAACGCGAAACGTATGCTGCGCCGCACTAGCTCGGCTGTAGCCGTTTACGCCAAGACATGTTAACGAAGCGGAGGACGAGTCTATGGTTGACCAAGGCAAGGGGCAGAAGCGTCAGGAAGTCAAAATGCTAAATCGCAAGCTGCTGGAGCTTACCGGCGTCGTAAACGTAGAGAGCTTTGACAGCGAAGAGTTTTTACTCGAAACAGAGCTTGGCTTCTTGGAGGTTAAGGGCCAAAATTTGCATATGAAGCTTCTTAGCCTTGAACAGGGAATGGTAACTATTGAAGGACTCGTCCATTCGCTCGCCTATATGGACAGCAACAATTCCTCCTCTAAATCCAAAGGGTTGTTCGGGAAGCTATTTAAGTGACGCTTAATATGCAATGGTTAACGATGGCGGTCATGCTATTATCAGGCCTTGGCATGGGAACGGTATTCGACGGCTACCGAGTCGTGACGAATGAGCTCAAGCTTCCGCGCTGGTGGCTTCCGGTGCTTGATGTCGTTTACTGGATGGCAGCGGCATTGATCGTCTTTCGGGTACTGTACGCTAGCAACAATGGCGAGGTGCGAGCGTACGTTTTTATCGGACTGGCTATTGGGATGGTCATCTATTATTTCTTTTTTAGCAGAATCGTTATTCAAGTCGTAAAATGGATCATCGGAGCCGTTCGCAAACTAATCCAAATTGTGCTAAAATGCCTGGATATTCTTATCGTTAAGCCGATTTTACTGCTCTATAAGCTGGTAAAGGTAATTTTGGCATTTGGGTCTGCGCTCACTATTTTCACTCTAAAAATTGTGATACAATTAGTCCGTCCATTTTGGAAATTGTTTGTTTGGATGGCAGGTCCAGTCATTCGTCCGCTTGGACGGTGGCTATCGCGCTACGCTACCAAATGGCAATTAGTTGGCAAGCTGAGAGAATTTGGACAACGAATAGCTCGATTGTGGAGCAAATGGTTTAGGAGGTAACACCGCTCATGGCAAAAGCAGCTGAGAATAAAACGCCAGGGAATGCTGGCACAAAACGCCGGTTCAAACTATGGATGATGTTCATTGTGCTATTTATGGGCTGGGCGGGGTATACAATTTTTGGCCAAATGCAGCAGAAGAACGCAACAGGTTTGAAGCTGACTACAATTCAAGATAAGCTTGATGTTACCACCAAAGAAACCGAGGAGCTTAAACGTCAAATTGAACGATTAAACGACCCAGAATATATCGAACAGCTAGCAACAAAAGAGCAGGGCATGGTAAAGAAGGGCGAGCAGCAAATTTTCAGTGACTAATTAGGGCGTCAATTCGGGTGAACGTCTGTTGACCTTACTTGAACGGTTCGGTTATAATCACGTTAATAGCGTTTTCGCAAAACTTTTAGCATATGCTTATGAATTCAGTTTTGCTTCGCATAACTTTTAGGGAGGAACATTTTATTTTATGGCAATTGAAGTGGGCGCTAAGTTAGAAGGAAAAGTGACAGGCATTACGCATTTTGGGGCATTTGTCGACTTGTCGGGAGGTGTCACGGGTCTTGTTCACATTTCGGAAATTGCTGATAATTACGTCAAAGACGTGAAGGATCACCTGAAGATCGACGATGTCGTGAAAGTCAAAGTGATCAACGTGGACAAAGACGGAAAGATCGGGCTTTCCATTAAGCAAGCCATTGACCGGCCAGAAGGCCAACCAGCGCCACAACAACGCGAGCGTCACAGCGGAGGCGGCGGTGGAAGCACTGGCGGTAGTGGTGGTGGTGGCGAACGTTTCAACCGCGGTGGCGGTGGTGGTGGCGGCGGACGTCCCTTCAACAAGCAATCGGCTGGCAGACCGGCATACGGTAAACCGTCATTCGAGGATAAAGTGTCACGGTTCCTGAAAGACAGCGAAGAGCGCATCTCCTCTTTGAAGAAGAATACGGAGGGCAAACGCGGCGGACGCGGTGCCAAGCGAGTATAAGCTGAATCGTCATAACATTATACATGAAGCAGAACCTAACCGGTTCTGCTTTTTTTGCGTCCAGCTGCACAATTTTCCCCGCGATAATTAGTAAGCGTATACAGGTTGCTGTCGAAGCAGGACAATAAGACTGCGTATATGCTGGTGAATGTTTGGACGAGCCTCTAATTGTCACGGTCAATGTCGTTTGTAAAGCGCGCAGAATCGTAAAAAAAATACTTTTCTCTAATCCTCCATCATTCCCGACACATTACAACCTCGATTCGCCATCATTTCGAAAGGACACAACACATATTTTGTTGTCGGACCTGTGTGATTTGGTTGGGCAGGAGGCATTGAAATCCCATACGGGATATATGTTTGACAGTGAAATGACAATGACCGCAAGGCCATTTATTTTTGTCGGAAAAAATTTACAATTCAGTTGCTTTAACTGACAAACTTTATGCGGACAACCTCCTATAATGAAAAACACATTACATTCGGAATGGTGGTGTCTGCTCATGGAAAAGGAAAACACGGTTGTGCTTCCAGGTATGAAACGGTTAGGACTAGCTCAGACGATGTTGCAGAAAGGTCGGGAATGGGCGGCTGCAAGGCGGTTCATTCAAGTCATTTTAGCAAAAAAGTGGACGTTTCTACTCGTAGGTGTAGCTTTCTTGCTCGGAAGAGCGGTTATACTCGAATCGCTGATGCCGTTTGCCATTGCTTATTTCGCCGTTATTTACTTTATGAGAAGGGATATTTACCCGTGGGTAGCAATATCCTTAGTAGCTGGGAGTTGGTTTGCAGCTGATCCTGCCCCGATGTGGATTGCGATGGAGATTGCTGTACTCTTTCTTTTCCTAAAGGGATTGGAAACCTACGAGAAGGCAGAACTGTCGTCGGCGCCCATTCTTGTGTTCGCATCAACGTTAATGGTGCAAATGTTCAGCGTGTTTATAGGGGACGAGCTGAGCTGGTACAATTTCATGCTCGTTGTGGTGGAGGCAGCACTTGGTTTTGTGCTCACATTAGTATTCATACAAGCGATACCAGTGCTTACAATGACCAAAAAATCAGCTTCTCTCAAAAACGAGGAAATCATTTGTTTAATGATTTTGCTTGCGTCGGTTATGACGGGGGCGGTTGGATGGGTGTTTTACGGAATGTCGGTAGAGCATGTGATGTCACGTTATATGCTGCTCCTCTTTGCTTTAGCAGGGGGTGCGCCGCTTGGCGCTTCGGTCGGTGTAGTTGCAGGACTCATTCTAAGCTTGGCTGATTTTGGTGCAGTCGTTCAAATGAGCTTACTCGCTTTTGCGGGCTTGCTGGCTGGTCTGCTGCGTGATGGCGGCAAAATGGCAGCGGCATTCGGAATGTTGCTTGGAACATCGATTTTATCCATATATGTAGGAAGCCAGGCTGATGTTATGAGCTCAACCTGGGAGTCGGTAGCAGCCGCAACGCTGCTTATGCTGACGCCGCGTATTATGATTCGCACGATATCAAGGTATGTGCCGGGTACGAATGAGCATGCCAAATCGCAGCATGATTATGCGAAGCGGGTACGTGAGGTGACTGCGGACCGCGTATCACAGTACTCAGAAGTGTTCCGTCAGCTGTCAAAGAGCTTTGGCCAGCTGGGTAGCAGCGTTACGACGGTTAAAAGGGAGGATGAGATCAGCCATTTTATGAATGCGGTTGCTGAGCGCAGCTGTGCCAGCTGCCATAGGCAAAATGCTTGTTGGGAGGACAAGTTTTTTCATACGTACAAAATGATGACCGATATGATGACGGTAGTAGAGGAGAATCGGATTCCATCCCCTAAGGAAATACCGCGGGCTTGGTCGGCGCATTGCGTGAAATCGTCGCAGGTTCTTGTGGATATGAGCCAGCAGTACGAGCTATATCAAAATAATATGCACTGGAAGAAGCAAATATGCGACTCCCGTCAGCTTGTAGCGGATCAATTGCAGGGTGTATCGCAGGTAATGGAGGATTTGGCGAAAGAAATTAAAAGGGAGGGACAAACGCTTCATCTGCAGGAGGAGCAAATTAGAGAGGCGGTGGAAGGACTCGGTTTATCCGTACAGGGGATTGATATTGTGAGCTTAGAGGAGGGGAATGTGGATATAGAGGTGTATCATACGTTTGGACAAGGCTATGATGAGTGCCGAAAAATAATCGCGCCGCTGCTTAGTGATATTTTGGGAGAGCATATTGCAGTGAAATCGGAGCACTCCCCAACGAGAAGCGGTGAGCCGTCCCTGGTTGCGTTTGGCTCAGCCAAGCAGTACGAGGTGGAGACTGGCGTAGCTGGTGCAGCTAAAGGAGGAGATCTGCTGTCTGGCGACAGCTTCAGTATGGTGGAGCTTGGAAATGGCAAGTTTGCAGTTGCAATCAGCGATGGCATGGGCAATGGTGAGCGTGCGCGTCAGGAAAGCAGCGCGGCATTGTCGATTCTGCAGCAGCTTCTGCAGTCAGGCATGGATGAGAAGCTGGCCGTGAAGTCTGTTAACTCGGTGCTCTTATTGCGCTCATCTGATGAAGTATTTGCTACCGTCGATTTAGCGATCGTTGATTTGTATACGGCGCAAACGACGTTTATGAAAATAGGATCAACACCAAGCTTTATTAAACGAGGAAATGAGGTTATTCCGATAACAGCGAACAATTTGCCGATTGGCATTCTTCAAGATATTGACGTCGACTTCGTGTCGATGCAAATGCAATCGGGCGACACACTAGTCATGATGAGTGACGGCATTTATGATGCGCCGGGCCTTGCGGTTAATAAAGAGCTCTGGATGAAGCGAATTATTAGCGAGCTGGCGACAGATGATCCGCAGGAAATGGCGGACGCGCTGCTTGAGAAGGTGGTTCGTCATCATAATGGAGAGATTATTGATGATATGACCGTGCTTGTAGCACGTATCGATAAGCATTTGCCGGAATGGGCATCCTTCCGTTTTCCGGGTGTGACGCGCATGGAGCGTCCAAGGACGGTGAGCTGAGTACAGAAATAAAATATGGACTGTAAAATCATTTATAAATTTAAAACAATGATGAATGGATACTTGAACGGTGAGCTTGTATCTATGATATTCATTGGGCAAGCAGTAGCCTATTTTGTTGTCGGTTGACTCACGCTGACAGGAAATGGGCTATTGTTATTGTTTGTTACATAATAGCGAGTGTATAGTACATAAAAGCTTTAACGTAACAAAGATATAACATGCTCTGTTGAGTTAACCCGCGAAGTGGAATTCACACTAATATTAATACATACACGTAGTTTTTATTTTTGAAACATCAATTTGTTACTGCATTCATTCAACACTCAATTATGACCGATGAAAGATAAAGGGGCGTATGAAGTTTAGTAATTCTCAACTGTGGTACATAGTAAATGTTCAAATAAAATAGTTATACATATTGCTATGAATATCAAACCTATTTTCAGTGAGTGGACGAATGTGCCTTAATAATACAAGTAATATTGGTTTGTTATATGTGTAAATATCAATTTTTAACTAGTCTAGCTGTTTATCCCTCTCAAAAAAGGCAAAGCTAATAGAAAGGCAAAGGGCGAAGCCTATGCTTACGATGTTGTGTTTGATTCTCAAACGCTAAGCCTATGCTTACGAAGCTGTGTTTGTTTCTCAAACACATAAGCCTATGCTTACGAAGCTGTGTTTGTTTCTCAAACACTAAGCCTATGCTTACGAAGCTGCGTTTGATTCTCAAACGCTTAAGCCTATGCTTACGATGCTGTGTTTGTTTCTCAAACACTAAGCCTATGCTTACGAAGCTGCGTTTGATTCTCAAACGCTTGAGGAGGGTAAATCAATATGAAGCAAATATTGTTGATTACAGATGGATGCTCTAATGTGGGTCTAAGTCCAGTCATAGCGGCGGCACATGCGCAATCGGAAGGGATTTCAGTAAATGTAGTAGGCGTACTCGATCATGGCGATGTAGGTGAGCTTGGCGCGGCTGAGATTGATGAGATTGCGCGTGCGGGCGGCGGTCTAAGCAGGATGGTAAATATGCGTCAGCTGTCGCAGACGGTACAGATGATGACTCGCAAGACTGTAGTGCAAACGATTCAATTAGCGGTTCAGAAGGAATTGAAGCAGGTGCTTGGCAACGGCTCAATCGAAGCATTGTCGCCGGAGAAGCGTGGCGATGTTGTACGTGTTATCGACGAGCTGGGTGAGACATCAAATTTGCAAGTGGCGCTTCTTATCGATGCCAGCGCCAGCATGAAGCCAAAGCTGGCTGCTGTGGAGGAGGCTATACGCGATTTAATGCTCAGCCTGCAAGCGAGACAAGGGAAAAGTGAAATTTCGGTATTTCATTTCCCAGGCTCAAGACATGGGGACGACTGTTTGATGGATTTGAGCTGGACGAGTCACTTGAATGGTGTTCACGCCATCTTTCCGAAACTGCAAATGGGCGGAACCACGCCGACGGGCCCTGCGATTATGCATGTCATTGATTTTTATCGCCAGGGCGATTATGGTAGACAGAGCAGAGACGAAACGGATGGGATGATGAGTGACTACGTCGTTTAAAGTTGATCTTCGCCGTGGCATGGTGGTGGTTGGCAAGTGGAAACAAGGGCGTTACCGGGTAGAGAGGTTGCTTGGAGAGGGCGCAAACGGTAAAGTATATCTCGTACAGCGTGATCGCAGCTGGTATGCGATGAAGCTCGGTTTAGATGCACTTGATCTGCAATCGGAGATCAATGTGCTGCAGTCGATCGCCAAGCAGAAGCAATACGGGCAGGAGTCCTTTTTGTTCGACGTAGATGATTTGTACGGTCCGGATGGAAAGGAATATCCTTTTTATATTATGCGCTATGTACTGGGATCTAAGCTGGACGATTACCTAAAGCAGCACGGCTCGGAGTGGTTTCCGTTAGTTGGCTTGAATCTGCTGGGCAAGCTGACGAAGCTGCACCAAGCAGGATGGGTGTTCGGCGACTTAAAGGTGGAAAATGTGCTTGTTGCCGATTATGGTCATGTTGAGCTGGTTGATTTCGGCGGGGTGACTGCAGCAGGCAAAGCCGTGCGCCAATTTACTGAGATTTATGATCGGGGCTACTGGAATGAAGGCTCGCGATCTGCTGATCCGAGTTACGATTTGTTCTCGTTTGGCGTGCTTTGCATACAGCTGCATGAACCAAAACGGCTTCATCAGTTAACGGTGGAGCTATTGCCGCAAAATCGCTCAGCTATGGAGCTCATCCAGATAGCTGAATCCAGTTCGGTATTAAAGCCAGTTGCCGGATGGCTGCGTAAAGCTTTTGCAGGACAGTATTCGGACGCGGGCGAGGCTTCAGCGGCTTGGCGTTTACTGATGCATAGACGAGACACGCATAGATCATCTGCTACACCAGGGTGGTTAAAGGGGCTTGCTGCCCTGTCAGCGGTCTTGCTTGGAACGTCGGTTTACTGGCTCATACGCAATGTGCTGTAGCGGCAGCGCGCAACGGGAAGTGAAGGTGAGGTACAACCTATGAATCTGCGAAACGAGCTTGAGAAAACAGCTGCAGACCGCAGGCTTTGGTCGAAAGGGGATTGTATTGTTGTAGCGGTGTCCGGAGGTCCGGATTCGATGGCGCTGCTGCATATGCTGTCTGCTGTAGCGAAGAGCAATGAAATCTCCATTATTGCAGCTCATGTGAATCACGGCTTTCGAGTAGAGGAGTCGGCGCATGAGCTGATTGTCGTTAAGCAATTTGCGGAGCAGCTAGGGGTGATTTGTGAGACGGTCACGTTCGACATGCCGTCTTATATAGAAGAAACTCGAATGAATGGACAAGCTGCCTCACGCGAGAGGCGGTACGGCTTTTTGCATGAAATCGCGACCCGATATGGAGCCTCGCGTATCGCGCTCGCCCATCATGCAGATGATCAGGCGGAAACCGTCCTTATGCGCGTCATTCGTGGGACAGGCTTAACTGGTTTGGCGGGAATTCTCAGTAAAAGAAGAGAAAAAAACGTGGAACTTATCAGGCCGCTGCTTCGTATGAACAAGTCAGACCTTCTGCGTTACTGCGAAGAACACCAAATTCCTTACTGCACGGACAGCAGTAACAAGGAACGCCATTATTTCCGAAACATCATTCGGTTAGATATTTTACCGTATTTATCAAAGCATAATCCGCACATATCCCAATCCCTTCAACGACTTGCTGAAGTAGCGGGAGCGGAAGACGAATGGATGGAGAAACAAACCGAAGCGTTATTTGCGCAGCTCGTTACGTTATCCCCCAATGATTGCGCGATAAGCTGCGACGATTTGCATGGTCTCCACGTCGCTTTACAAAGGAGATTGATTAAACTAATATTAAGTTATCTTTCTAAGGAAACGGAAAAGATATCTTTCGAGCAGATTGAGACGATGAGGCTTGCTGCTTCCGCTCATGCGCCTGCAACTTGGCGAATCGATGCTGGTGCCGGCATATGCTGCGCTCGTGAATATGATAGAATGCGGTGGATTAAAGTGCCACAGCATGTATCCAAAGAAGCGAGTGCCTATTTGTGCGAGGTGGGAAGGGATAAAGCTAGCCTGGCGATCGAGCAATGCGGGTGGACATTTGAGTTTGCTTATACATCAGCGTTAGAAAGTTGTAAGCCTGCATCGCGTTATGAAGCCTGCTTTGATGCGTCGGAACTAACGTATCCGCTCGTTGTTCGAAATCGGCAGCCGGGAGACAGAATTCAGGTTTTAGGATTAAATGGTTCGAAAAAAGTGCAAGATATGTTCGTTGACGAGAAAGTTGCTCCGCTGAAGAGAGAGCTGTATCCATTGCTGTTTGATGGGTCAGGCAAATTGCTCTGGATTCCGGGCATTCGCAGATCAAGCCATGCGCTTACGGATGTACACACAAAAGACGTGTTATTCATAAGGGCAGGCAACGAATAAGAAGCACTGGTACACTCATAAACATAGTTAAGCGTAGGGGGATTTACACTTGCAGAACGATATTCAAGAAGTATTGTACGACGCGCAGCAAATTGGTGAGAAGGTTAAGGAACTTGGTGCAACACTGAGTAAAGATTTTAATGGGCGCAATCCGCTCGTTATTTGTGTTTTGAAAGGCGCGTTTATTTTCATGGCCGATTTGGTTAAGGAAATTACGGTGCCGCTTGAAATTGATTTTATGGCTGTATCTAGCTACGGACAATCCACGAAATCATCTGGCGTTGTCAAAATTATTAAAGACCTCGATGTATCTGTCGAAGGCCGAGATGTTCTAATCGTTGAAGATATTATCGACAGCGGATTGACGCTTAGTTACCTAATTGACGTGCTAGAGCGTCGTAATGCGAAGTCTGTTACAGTTGTAACTTTGTTCGATAAGCCTGCTCGCCGTACAGTTGAATTGGAAGCAGACTATAAAGGCTTTACACTGCCTGATGAGTTTGTTGTCGGTTATGGACTGGATTATGCAGAAAAATATCGTAATCTCCCTTATATTGGTATTTTGAAGCCGCAAGTTTATCAAAAATAATTGCGATTCACCCGTACATGCCCTTCTCCGTACACCTCTATTGTTATGGAAAGTCATGATATGGTAAAATATTTTAAGCGTCTGAGAGGAGGTTGGGGATGAATCGGATCATCCGTAATACTGGTTTTTATTTAATTATCTTTTTGGTGACCGTTGGGATTTTTCAATTTATCAGCAGCCAAAATAACACGACCGTTGGATTGCGTTACGATGAACTCGTTGCAGCAATTGAGTCAGGGAATGTTAAAGAGTTAAGTGTTAAGTACGAGAACCAATCTTATTTTGTTTCCGGAAAATATAAAGTGAAACCTGCGGATGCAGAAAACGATCAATTCGTATCAAGGACTGGCGTTAGCGCTGAGCCTAAGATCGCTGAATGGTCGAAGCAGTATGGATTCGCTTATGAGACGAAGGAAATGGATCAGCCAAGCATTTGGCTTACATTCCTTACCTCCATTATTCCGTTTGTCATCATCTTTGTCCTGTTCTTCTTCTTGATGAATCAAGCTCAGGGCGGCGGCGGCAAAGTTATGAACTTTGGCAAGAGCAAAGCGCGGCTTTACGATAATGAGAAGAAGCGGATTACATTCGAAGATGTCGCTGGCGCAGACGAGGAAAAGCAAGAGCTCGTTGAGGTCGTAGACTTCTTGAAGGACCCGCGGAAATTTAATTTAGTAGGCGCTCGTATACCGAAGGGCGTATTGCTTGTTGGTCCTCCGGGTACTGGTAAAACATTGCTTGCACGTGCAGTAGCAGGCGAAGCGGGCGTGCCGTTCTTCAGCATTTCCGGTTCTGATTTTGTAGAGATGTTCGTCGGTGTCGGTGCATCCCGTGTACGCGACTTGTTTGAGAACGCGAAGAAAAATGCTCCTTGTATCATCTTTATCGATGAGATTGATGCGGTAGGTCGTCAACGTGGCGCTGGTCTAGGCGGCGGACATGATGAACGTGAGCAAACGCTCAACCAATTGCTCGTTGAAATGGATGGCTTTGGTGCCAACGAAGGTATTATTATTATTGCAGCAACAAACCGTCCGGATATCCTTGATCCAGCGCTTCTGCGTCCAGGCCGTTTTGACCGTCAAATTACGGTTGACCGTCCAGACCTTAAGGGCCGCGAAGCGGTGCTTAAAGTACATGCGCGCAATAAGCCGCTATCCAAGGATGTTAAGCTTGAAGTTATCGCAAGACGTACAACAGGCTTTAGTGGCGCTGATTTAGAAAACTTACTTAATGAAGCAGCGCTCCTAGCTGCGCGTCGTAATAAGAAAGATATCGCCATGGTTGAAGTGGATGATGCGATTGACCGAATCATTGTTGGTACGGAGAAGAAAAGCCGTGTTGTCAGTGATCGTGAGAAACGTATTGTTGCTTACCATGAAGCAGGCCATACGATTGCAGGCTTCTTCTTGGAGCATGCGGATATGGTGCATAAGGTTACGATTATTCCTCGCGGACGTGCTGGCGGATATGTCATCATGCTTCCAAAAGAAGATCGTATGCTTGTAACGAAACAGGAGCTTCTGGACAAAATCACTGGTTTGCTTGCAGGCCGTGTAGCAGAGGAACTGTTTATTGGTGAAATTGGTACAGGTGCATATAGCGACTTTAAACAAGCGACAGGCATCGTACGCAGTATGATCATGGAATACGGTATGAGTGATAAGCTTGGACCAATGCAATTCGGCAGTTCACAAGGCCAAGTATTCCTTGGACGCGATATTGGACATGAGCAGAACTACTCCGATGCCATTGCATACGAGATAGATCAGGAAATGCAATCCATAATCACAGGCTGTTACGATCGTGCGAAGAAGCTATTGACAGAGAAGAGCAAAGAAATGCATTTGATTGCTCAAACGCTGCTTAATGAAGAAACGCTCGAAATGGATCAAATCAAACGTTTGGTTGAGACTGGTACTTTGGAAGGCGGTCCTTCTACTGATGCAGTTGAAACGAATGAGCCGACAACCGAGCCTATTATTGAGACGGTTGGAGACGTAAAGGTGCGCATCCAAACTCGTGATCAGGACGAAGCGAAAGCTCCGAACCTTGAGAAACGCGATCTAACAGAAGATCCAGATAAGAACGAATAGTATTTTATGGATATTTGTTAACGATAGTCGCTTTGCTACTTGTATAGAGTAGCGGGCGACTATTTTTTTCTTTATTAATGTTCGGATTTAGCCTATAATACGTGTATAAACCTCAGATGAAAAACAGAAATGCTCACATGGAGGTTTTGTCTATATTGGTCATACATTACATATATGTTACATGACGACGGTCATAACGTTTTTATGTCACTTTAACTGACATAAGTTATTGACGTTTATTTTTTTGTAACTATAATGAAATAATAGCGACCAGTATCAGCAAGAATAAGAATGTAACAGGGGTTGCCAAGCAACACAAAAATTAGAGCAGGGGAGAAAACACGCATGAAAAAGACATTTAGCTTTATGCTTGTAATGATGATCGCGTTGACACTAGTGTTGTCAGCTTGTGGTGCAAAGAAAAACAACGAGGGCGGCACGAACGGAGATAAAGGTACTACGCCTGCTGTTGAAAACGATGGTACTGGAAAAGGCAAGAAGATTGGTATGGTTACTGATGTTGGCGGCGTACACGATAAATCCTTTAACCAAAGTGCATGGGAAGCTCTTCAGAAAGTAACTGCTGAGACTGGCGCGGAAACGAAGTTCTTGGAAAGTAAAGGCGAAGCAGACATGGAGCCGAACCTAAACAGCTTCGTTAAAGAAGGATATGACCTTACTTGGGGTATCGGTTTCTTGTTTAATGATGCACTAAGCAAAGTGGCTAAAGAAAATCCAGATGCTAAGCTAGCAGTAATTGACAGCGTAGTTGAAGCGCCAAACGTTGCTTCTATTACTTTCGCTGAAAACGAAGGATCTTTCCTTGTTGGTGTCGTTGCAGGCTTGATGACAAAAACAAATAAAGTTGGATTCGTAGGCGGTATGGATATTCCGGTTATCAAAAAATTTGAAGCTGGATTTAAAGCGGGCGTTGCTGCGGTTAAACCAGATGCAACAGTAAAAGTAGAATACGCTGGTGAGTTCGGTAAACCTGACCTTGGTAAGTTGRCTGCTTCGACAATGTACGATGGCGGCGTTGATATTATTTTCCACGCGGCAGGTGCAACGGGTAATGGTGTGTTCAATGAAGGTAAAGCACGTAAAGACAATGGTGAAAACGTTTGGGTTATTGGTGTAGATAAAGACCAATCACTTGAGTTCGGTGATGAAATTACACTAACGTCCATGATGAAGGGCGTTGAAACTGCTGTTCATAAAGTATCCAAAGATCTACTCGCTGGAACATGGGCTGGCGGAACTGTACAAGAGCTAGGTTTGAAAGACGATGCAGTAGGCTTGCCAGAAACATCTAAGAAAAACGTTCCAGCTGATGTTCTTGCTGAAGTAGAGAAATACAAAGCAAAAATCGTTAGCGGTGAAATTAAAGTACCTACTGAATAGTTTTCTCCATTCAATGGTATCCTTTGATTGAGGATCGTTTGTTGATGAATCAGACAAGACCGGCTTCGGCCGGTCTTTGTTCTTTGTTGGGATAAGTAAGTGCTTTTAATGTCAAATTTTTTATGCATATTCAAGCAGTAAAAACCGGGGAGATGATGAGGAATGGACCGGAGCAAGGCGGCTGTACAGTTAAAGGGAATTACAAAGCGGTTTCCCGGATTGGTAGCTAACGATTCCATAAATTTTGAATTGAAGAAAGGTCAGATTCATGCGTTGCTTGGCGAGAATGGCGCAGGAAAATCGACCCTAATGAACATTGTGTTCGGACTATATCAACCGGACGAGGGCGAGATTTGGGTTAATGGTGAGAAAACAGTCATTGAGGGTGCCTCTAAAGCAATTGACCTTGGCATCGGCATGGTTCATCAACATTTTAAACTCGTACAGCCTTTTACCGTTGCTGAAAATATTGTGCTTGGCAATGAGCCTGTCAAAGGTATGAAAATCGACTACAAGCTCGCTAATGAGAAGGTTCGGGCGATATCTGAACGTTATGGTCTGAATGTAGACCCTCAGGCGCGAATTAAAGATATTACAGTAGGCATGCAGCAGCGTGTTGAAATTCTGAAAACGTTGTATCGCGGCGCTGAAATCGTTATTTTTGATGAGCCGACAGCTGTTTTGACGGTGCAGGAAATTGAGGAGCTAATCGAAATCATTCGCAACCTGGCTGCTGAAGGAAAGTCGATTATTATCATTACGCATAAATTGAAAGAAGTCATGGCTCTTGCAGATGCTGTAACCGTTATTCGACGCGGCAAGGTTATCAAGACAGTGACCACAGATGAGACGAATGAGCAGCAGCTTGCGGAATTAATGGTCGGCAGGGACGTATCCTTCGAGGTGAAGAAGACGAAGAACGAGCCTGGCGAAGTTATTTTATCTGTGGATGGATTGCAGATGAAAGGTGATCAAGGCAAAAATGTATTGGATGGTACCACCTTCAACATTCGTGCAGGAGAGATTTTTGGCATAGCCGGTGTTGATGGCAATGGTCAAAGCGAGCTCATTTATGCTATAACAGGTATGCGCAAGCTGGACGGCGGCAGCGTTAAGCTGAATGGCAAGGATATGACAAATCATTCTCCACGCCAAATATCGGTTGCTGGAGTAGGGCATATACCAGAGGATCGGCATAAGCATGGGCTGGTGCTTGATTTCTCAGTCAGTGAGAATATGATATTGAATACGTATTTTGAGCCGGAATTCGGCCGTTCTATGTTTATTGATTACAACAGCATGGACAAGCTGTCTGAAAAGCTTGTTAACGAATTTGATGTTCGCTCATCAGGTATTCATACGCATGCTCGTCAGCTGTCTGGAGGAAACCAGCAGAAGGCTATTATAGCACGGGAGCTTCATAAAGATCCTGATTTGCTGATTGCGGTTCAGCCTACACGCGGCCTCGACATCGGCGCAATCGAATTTGTGCACAAGCGGTTGGTACAAGCTCGTAACGAAGGAAAAGCGATTTTACTCGTTTCATTTGAGCTTGATGAGCTGTATGCATTGTCCGATCGAATTGCGGTCATGTATGAAGGCAAGCTAATGGGTGAGGTTGATGCTGAGCAAAGAGATGATCAGCAGCTTGGACTTATGATGGCTGGTAACAAAATAGCTGTACCTGCATCAGAGGGGAGAGGATAGCGTATATGGAAACCTTGAAAAAAATATTTAATAAATCGTCTATCCTTGTTCCTATAGTATCAATCGTTCTTGGTTTTGTGGTTGGAGCCATTGCCATGCTTGCTGGAGGGTTCGATCCGATTCTAGCGTACACTTCTTTAATCAATAAGCTGTTTAGCACTCCTTACAATATGGGAGAAGCGGTTCGAGCAATTACACCATTGATCTTTACAGGTTTAGCCGTTTCCTTCGCTTTCCGTACAGGCCTATTCAATATCGGTGTAGAGGGACAATTTGTAATGGGCATGACTGGCGCGACAATCGTAGGCGTGCTGCTTGACCTGCCATGGTATATACATGCGCCTCTAGCTGTAATTACGGGTGCTGTATTCGGCGGCCTATGGGCGGGTATTGCTGGTTACTTGAAAGCGAAGCGTGGAGTAAATGAAGTTATTTCATCCATCATGCTGAATTGGATCGCATTGTTCCTCTCCAATTTTATCATTGCGAAGTTTCTTGTTGAGAAAGGCCAGCAGAAGTCGATGCCGGTTCATGAATCAGCTATGGTGAAAATTGATTGGCTTATTAAATTGACAGACAACGCTCGTATGCATTGGGGAACAATTATTGCGCTCATTTGTATCGTTGTGTTTTATTTCGTGTTATGGCGTACGAAACAAGGCTACGAGCTTCGTGCTGTTGGACATAATCCGGATGCAGCGTTATATGCGGGTATGAACGTTAACGTAACGATGGTTAAGTCGATGTTTATAAGCGGCGTGTTCGCTGGTCTGGGCGGCGTGTTTGAAATTTTAGGCGTGTTCGGCAACCAGACCGTTATGGCCGCTTCTCCGGGCTATGGGTTTGATGGTATTGCGGTAGCGCTCCTTGGCGGCAATACGCCGATTGGTGTATTCCTTGGCGCAATCTTATTCGGTGGACTCAGCTACGGTTCAGCAGGCATGAGCTTTGGTGCGGGTGTTCCTCCTGAGGTCGTGCGTATCGTAATCGGCGCCGTTATTTTCTTCGTTGCTTCGCATGGATTGGTGAAGTGGTTCTTAAAGCCTTTTCTAAATAAACGTGCAAGCAAGCGGAAGGAGGCGGTGTAGGATGAACGTGCTAGACATCATTGGACAACTTATTAATACAACGCTCGTGTTCTCCACCGCGCTCATTTTTACAGCGCTTGGCGGTATGTACTCAGAGCGCTCAGGTGTTGTGAACATCGGACTAGAGGGCTTGATGGTTTCAGGAGCATTTGCCGCGGCAGTTGCAACGGAGTATGCGATACAAGCTGGCTTAGGCAGTGCTTCACCGTGGATTGGTTTTATAGCTGCAGCTATTTATGGTACGTTATTTGCTTTATTGCATGCGATATCCACGATCACGTTCCGTGCGGATCAAACCGTCGTCGGTGTCGTTATTAACATCCTATCGCTTGGCTTATCGCTTTACTTAACCAAAAGCCTTTATGATGGATCAGGTCAAACGCCGCTTTTGGCTAATGTATTTCACAAAGTGAAAATACCTTATTTATCAGATATTCCGTTGCTCGGGAAAGCTATTTTTACCGCGTATCCGACGACGTATATTGTTCTAGCTATCGCAGTAATCAGTTATTTCGTTTTGTTCCACACGCCGTTTGGCTTGCGTCTGCGTGCAGTGGGCGAACATCCGAGCTCTGCGGATACCGTTGGTATCAGCGTAACAAAATACCGTTATATCGGCGTATTGCTCAGCGGCGCGCTTGCTGGTCTTGGCGGTGCGACAATTACATTGACGACGACAAGCAGCTTTGCGCATAATACGATTTCTGGGCAAGGATTTATTGCGCTCGCAGCACTGATTTTCGGCAAATGGAATCCGCTTGGCGTTGTAGGAGCAGCAATGTTCTTCGGTCTAGCTCAGGCGCTTAGAAGCTTTGCACAGCGCTTTGAATTCTCGCAGCACATTCCAGTTGAATTTTTCTACATGCTGCCATACGTTTTGACTTTGATCGTTTTGGCAGGAGCTGTTGGTCGTTCAAATGCGCCATCAGCGCTTGGTCAACCTTACGATCCAGCAAAAAGATAATTCAAAATGGTCTCTCTCCATCGCGGAGAGAGACTTTTTTTATTTCGTTGCTAATACAAGTGATGACGGAGGTCGCGATTATATAGTAAAAAAGGTTCATTTACGAAGAATGTGAGTGAGATACAGCGATCAAAATAATTTATTTTAAATTGCTGCCTTAAAAAGGCCTTTAACGCATTGACAGTAGCATCTACCGCGTGTAAATTAAAACTTAATCAAATGAATTTATCCCTTTTGGTTTAAACTATAGGTAAGCGACTTTCTAAGTTTGTGCATCAATTCACAAAGTTCAGCTTGCCGTATAACGGAATGGGTTATCGCCCATCCCTCATAAGAGGAGAGGATCTACTGTGGAAGCACTGGCACTGGAACGCAAGGCGGAGCAAAACCGAGAGCTGCGTGAACGGTTGTTACAGTTGAAGAAAGAACGGAATGCTATCATTTTAGCTCATTATTATCAACGTGATGAAATTCAAGAGGTAGCTGATTTCCGTGGAGATTCCTTCCTGCTTGCGCAGAAGGCTGCACAAACGGATGCTGAAGTTATTGTTTTTTGCGGCGTTCACTTTATGGGTGAGAGCGCAAAAATTTTGGCTCCTAATAAAACCGTTATCATTCCCGACGAGCGTGCGGGCTGTCCGATGGCCGACATGGTAAGTGTTGATGGCTTGCGTAAGCTGAAAGCGCAGCACCCGAATGCAAAGGTCGTTACTTACATTAACTCGTCTGCTGAGATCAAAGCGGAGACTGATATTTGCTGCACATCTGCAAATGCGGTTAAAGTTGTCAATTCGGTTGAAGGCGACGAGATCATCTGGGTACCAGATAAGAACCTAGGCCACTATGTGCAGCAGAATACCGATAAGAAAATGATTATCTGGGAAGGTTACTGCAATACGCACGATATGCTGACGGTTAAAGACGTAGAAGAAATGAAAGCGAAATATCCTAATGCGCAATTCGTTGTGCATCCGGAATGTCGTCCTGAAGTCGTTGAGCTAGGCGACTTTGTAGGCAGTACAACCGCTATTATTAAATATTGTAAAGAATCAGATTGCCAAGAATTTATCGTGGGAACAGAAGATGGCACTGGCTATCAGCTTCGTTTAGACAGCCCAGGTAAAACTTTTCATTTTGCATCTAAATATTTGGTGTGCCCTAACATGAAAGTAAATAATTTGAAGAAGCTAGTGAAATGCTTGGAAACGATGCAGCCTCAAATCTACGTACCGCCACATGTTGCAGATCAAGCCCGTTTATCCTTGGAGCGCATGCTACTCGTGAAGTAGTATGCGCTGCTTCTACGCTTGGAGGAGCCAATGATGATTCCTAGATATTTAGTCGATGTGCAGTTAAGTGAGCTGCCTGTTATAGAAAAAGATGTGATTGTAATTGGGGCCGGCATTGCCGGTCTTTTTACCGCTATACGAGCAAGTGAAAACAATTCTGTCCTCATGATTACGAAAAAATCGCTGCTCGACAGCAATACGCGTTATGCGCAGGGCGGTATCGCTGCGGTTATTTCGGATGAGGATTCGCCGGCTTACCATAGACAAGATACACTCGTAGCGGGTGCAGGCTTATGTTCTAATGAAGCGGTTGATGTACTCGTTCATGAGGGACCCAAAGGTGTTCGCAGCTTAATAAAGATGGGAACGCAATTTGATCTGGAGAATGGCGAGTTTGCGCTTACGAAGGAAGGAGCGCATAGCCAGCGGCGTATTTTGCATGCTAACGGGGATGCTACAGGTTTTGAGATTGTACGAGCATTGTCCGAAACAGCTATTGCCAATCCTAAAATTGAAGTTTGGGACGACCATTTTGTTATTGATTTGGTTACACAGGACGGCGAATGCTGTGGTGTCATTGTACAGAAGCCGAGCGGTGCGCGGTTGTTTGTAAGAGGCAAAGCCGTCATTTTGAGCTCAGGCGGGGCTGGCCAGTTGTACCGTTACACGACAAATCCTGAGGTTGCTACAGGAGACGGCATTGCGATGGCTTATCGAGCAGGGGCATACATACAGGATGTCGAGTTTATTCAGTTCCACCCTACCTCTCTATGTTATCCAGGTGCGCCAAGGTTTTTGATATCAGAGGCTGTGCGCGGCGAAGGGGCGTATCTTCGTAATATTAAAGGAGAGCGCTTCATGGAACGCTACCATGAACAGCTGGAGCTGGCACCGCGCGATGTTGTGGCGAGAGCCATCGTCAGTGAAATGGAAGAGACGAAATCGACTTTCGTTTATATTGATATTACACATGAATCACCGGAAATGGTGAAGCACCGTTTTCCTACTATATATGAATATTGCTTAAAATACGGCCTCGACTTGACGTCGGACTGGATTCCGGTTGCACCAGCTATGCATTATATGATGGGCGGAGTGAAAACCGACCTAAATGGGGAAACGAATATAAAGCGTTTATTCGCTTGTGGCGAAGTTTCCTCAACAGGTGTACACGGCGCTAATCGATTAGCGAGCAATTCGCTTTCCGAGGCCATTGTATTTGGCAGAAGAATTGTAAAACGAATCGACGAGCTTCCGAGTCTTACGATTCAGCCTATTATTAGTAATGAGATAGAACGAAGCAGTACATCAATCCAAGCTGTCGTAGAAAGACGGCTTAAGCTGCAAAAGATCATGGTCCGTTATGCTGGCTTGCGCCGCGATGCAAGTGGTCTTATGAAAGGTCTTGAGGAATTGAAACGGCAGTTGCCTATCTATCAATCCGTTCTGACGGGGCGTGAGGAATACGAATTTGCTAATCTGCTCACCTGTGCCCTGCTGACTACGGAAGCTGCACTCTCTCGGGAGGAAAGTCGTGGTGCGCATTTCCGAGAGGATTTCCCGGTACGCGATGATGCAATGTGGAGAAAGCATACGGTGTTACACCGTCTATATGGATTGACGGAGGAGCGAATAGAGGATGTTTGAATGGATGGCAGGCGGTTATAATGCGGCAGTACGCGAGCAAATTCGCGGATGGCTTGCAGAGGATATAGGCAGTGGGGATATTACGACCGAAACGACGATTCCAAGGGACTCGCGTTCCAAAGCGGTTATCCATGTGAAGGAAAGCGGTATAATTGCAGGGCTTCCGATTGCGAAGCTCGTATTTGAGGTTGTTGATTCGTCACTTGTCTTTGATTCCAAAGTACAGGATGGCGAGTATGTAAACAAGGGTACGGTTATCGCCACCGTAGAGGGCAGTACGCATAGCCTATTAACCGGAGAGCGACTTGCGCTTAACTTAATGCAACGGCTGTCTGGCATTGCGACTAAGACACGTTCTTTCATCAATGCGCTTGATGGATTGCCGGTTCGGCTTGTCGATACTCGCAAGACAACCCCAGGCCATCGGATGCTGGAGAAGTATGCAGTGCGTGTGGGGGGCGGCGCTAACCACCGATTCGGTTTATACGATGCAGTTATGATTAAAGATAACCATATTAAAGGCTCTGGCGGCATTCGTGCTGCGGTTGAAGCTGCGCGCAGTAAAATTCCACACACAATGAAGATTGAAGTAGAGACAGAATCGTTAGTGCAAGTGGACGAAGCGCTTGCTTGTGGCGCGGACATTATTATGCTGGACAATATGTCTACAGACTTGATGAAGGAATGTGTAGCTCGAATTAAAGCAGCTTCTCCTCACGTTATCGTAGAAGCATCTGGTGGTGTCTCTTTAGAAACCGTTAAAGGTATTGCAGCTTGCGGCGTTGATGTCATTTCGGTAGGCGGATTGACTTATTCCTTCCATGCGCTCGATATTAGCTTGGATTTGAATGAGAAGAAGGGTGGGGAGTCGCTTTGATCCTCGTCATTGATGTTGGAAATACGAATATTGTGTTAGGTATCTATAAAGGAAAAGAACTTTTGCACCATTGGCGGCTGAGCACTAATCGTTCTGCTACAGTAGATGAATACGGCATTAACATTCATAATCTGTTTCATTATGCGGGCGTGAAGCTGGAGCAAATGGAAGGCGTCATTATTTCATCGGTTGTTCCGCCTTTGATGCGGACGCTCGAGCAGCTTTGTCTCAAATATTTGCGTAAAGTTCCTCTAATCGTAGGGCCTGGCGTCAAAACCGGATTAAACATCCGCTATGAGAATCCGCGTGAGGTTGGGGCTGATCGGATCGTCAATTCGGTGGCGGGCATCGTAAAATACGGCTCACCGCTTATTGTTGTTGATTTCGGTACAGCAACGACCTTTGACTATATTGATGAAGGCGGCAATTACTTGGGCGGTGCCATCGTGCCGGGTATCGGCATTTCTACCGAAGCGCTTTATCAGCGCGCCGCTAAGCTGCCGCGTATTGAGCTTGTGAAGCCGAAGAGTGTCATTGGACGCAATCCTGTGACATCGATGCAGGCTGGCATTATTTTTGGATACGCAGGACAGGTTGACGGTATTGTTAAACGGATACGCACAGAATTTGGTGTCACACCACGTGTAATCGCAACCGGCGGCTTAGCTGAGTTAATCGCTGCTGAATCGGAAACGATAGAAGAGGTTGATCCGCTGCTCACACTTGAAGGATTGAGAATTATATATGAACGCAATCAGGAGGGATTTTGATGGAAAATCAGCTGAAGGACGTGCTGGTGCGAGGGACGGCATGGAATGGCAAGATTCGAGTGTTCGCGGCTCGCACGACTCAGCTTGTTGAAGAGCTTCGCCAAAGGCATGGTACATATCCAACGGCTACTGCAGCGTTAGGACGTACATTAACAGCAGGTGCTATTATGGGCGCTATGCTGAAAGGACAAGAAAAACTGACGATTCAAGTAAAGGGCGACGGTCCAATCGGCCAGATCGTTGTTGATGCCAATGCAGACGGAGAGGTTCGTGGATACGTTGATCATCCTGAAGTGCATTTGGCAAGCAACGCACTGGGCAAGCTTGACGTAGCAGGAGCTGTCGGGCGCACTGGTTATCTTCATATTACAAAGGATTTAGGGATGAAGGAACCATACCGTGGCAGTATTCCGATTGTATCGGGTGAACTTGGCGAGGATTTCACATACTATTTTGCGGTCTCCGAACAGACGCCTTCGGCGGTTGGCCTTGGCGTCTTGGTGGATACAGATAATTCGGTGCTGCATGCCGGCGGGTTTATCGTTCAGCTTATGCCTGGTTTGACGGACGATGAGATTACAAAACTGGAGCAAGCGGTTGGATCGATGCCGCCTGTAACGACTTTGCTTGATCAAGGAGAGTCACCGGAGGGGCTGCTGCGCCGGATTGTAGGCGAAGATGGCGACCTTCACATTCACGATACGATGGACTTGAAGTTTCAATGCTTCTGTTCCTCCGAGCGTGTAGAGCAGACACTTCTCAGTTTAGGTGAGCATGAGCTGCAACAAATTATTGATGAAGATGGAAAAGCGGAAGTCGTTTGCCAATTTTGCAACGAAGCGTATACATTTGAACGGGCTCAGCTAAAGCTGCTGCTTGAACAAGCGAAACCAAAGCCGATCCAATAATCGGAGGCATTAGGGCAATGAGGAAATACGAGGTGCTGAAGGCCGTTGTCATCCTTCAAGCCGTATGCATGGTGGTATTATCGGTAGTCGTCGTAATTAGAGTGTGGCCGGGTCATGATCGACAGCTGGATAATCAGCAGCCAACGAATGTCGGCAGTGGGGAAGAAACGGCTGAACCAAGCAAGCCAGGCCAAACACCAACAAATCAATCGGATGGTAGTCGTGTTATCGCTAAAGTGGGCAAGGAAAACATTACGCTTGCAGATTTGGRAGGTGAGCTTCATTCGCAATATGGAGCTGCCGTTCTGCGCACGTTAATGGTCCGCAAAGCGATTGATTTAGAAGCTGCAGCCTCTGAGCTAAGCATACTTGCAGAAGAGCAAAGCCGTGAGCTTGATAAAATGATTGAAGGCTACGATAGTGAAGAACGTTTTTTTGAAGTCATGCAGGAGCAATTAGGCATGAGCCGGGAACAGGTGTTGGAGGACTTGCATTACCGCTTGCTTCTGGAGAAAATCGTCGTGCGAAGCATTCATGTTTCAGATGAAGAGGTTGAACGCTATATAACCGATCATCCTGAGGAATTTGATGAGAAAATGCAGCTGCATCTGCAATGGATTATAACGGAGACGATGAAGGAAGCTAACTCCGTGATGGGGCTTTTATCGGATGGCGAGGATTTTGCTGAGATGGCACGTTCCTATTCCATTGATTCTTTTACGGCAGATACAGGCGGCGATCTCGGCTTGATTGATAAAGATGACCCATTCTATAACCGCGAAATGATGGAAACAGCCAGTCGTTTGCGGGTAGCTGAAATTGCTGGTCCGATTAAGGTAGATGGGGGTTATGCGGTTATTCGTCTTATCGAACGCCAAATGACAACGAATATGTCGGGCGGCAGGCTGCAAGATACCGTACGCAAGCAGCTGGCGCTTGAACGTGCTGACTCATTGACCAAAATTGAGGATAAGCTGCTAGAGAAATATGATGCTGTGAAAACAGAATAGCTTTGCCCGGTGCTGCGTTTTCAGTGGAGAGTTAAAGTCACTATTGACAACGGATGCAAGAGATTGTTAAGATGTAATTAGTGAAAATACCAACTGAATTAGTCGGAATAAGGAGGCAGTTATTTCCATGGCCAAAATTGTACAAAGTGTTCTAGATCTTATCGGTGACACTCCGCTTGTTCGTTTAAACCGTCTCGTGCCTGAGGGCAGTGCAGAAGTTTATGTGAAACTTGAATATCAAAATCCAGGTGCAAGTGTAAAAGACCGTATTGCAATCAGTATGATTGAGGTAGCTGAGCAAGAGGGAATCATAAAACCAGGCGATACTATTATTGAGCCTACTAGTGGAAATACAGGAATTGGACTAGCACTTGTAGCAGCTGCAAAAGGCTATAAGGCTATTCTTGTTATGCCTGAAACGATGAGTATTGAGCGTCGCAACCTGCTTCGCGCTTACGGTGCAGAGCTTGTATTGACGCCAGGTTCTGAAGGTATGAACGGTGCTGTTCGCAAAGCGGAAGAACTAGCTGCTGAGAACACGAACTACTTCCTGCCGCAACAATTCAAAAACCAAGCAAACGTTAAGGTTCACCGCGAAACGACAGGTCCTGAGATCGTCGAAGCGATCAACTCCCTTGATGGCAAGCTTGATGCGTTCGTAGCCGGTATCGGAACTGGCGGAACGATTTCAGGTACTGGTGAAGTGCTTAAGAAAAACTTCGACGGTATTAAAATTTACGCGGTAGAGCCTGCTGCTTCACCGATCCTCTCTGGCGGCAAACCGGGTGCTCACAAAATTCAAGGTATCGGCGCAAACTTTGTTCCTGATATTTTGAACCGTGATATCTACGACGCTGTCATTACAATTGAGAACGAAGATGCGYTTGAATACGCTCGTCGTGCAGCGAAAGAAGAAGGCATTCTTTGCGGAATTTCCTCTGGCGCAGCGATCTATGCGGC
>NZ_JBFRDK010000076.1:0-28680 GCF_052113545.1 Paenibacillus sp. TAF43_2 | reverse complement strand
CTTCCAATCGTTATCGCAATATGAGTCGGCTCATCCGTGTTAATTGCATGTTTTATCGTATTCTCCGCAAAACTTTGAATAATTAACGGAGGAATATAACAATCCCTCAGCTCGCCATCAACAGCGATGTCGTACGTAAAGCTTCCGGGAAAGCGGAAGGTCTGGATTTTCAAATAGTTTTCACTATGATTAAGCTCATCCTGCAGAGGCACGTAATCCGTCTGGCTGCGGAACATAAACCGGAAGTAGCGGATCAAGGAGAGGGACAGCTCCTGTATTAATTCGTACTTTCTCTCTTGCGCCAAGTAATAGACGATGTTGAGGCTATTCAAAAAGAAGTGAGGGTTAATTTGCAGCTGCAGCTGTTTCAGCTCTGCTTTCTGATTAATCAATTGTTCCTCATAAACGTCAATTTTCAATTGTTGAATATCGCAGACCATGCTGTTGAACGTTTCATTCATCATCTCAAATTCATTGGAGGTCGGTTTATTCGGTATTCTTGCCTCCATATAGCCTTCTTTGATTTTGCGCATGGCGACAATAATTCGATTGATCGGCAGCAGGACCACTTTACGCAGAAAATACAAAGCAATCACTAGAATGAGAATCGAGCCTGTCGCAATCAGCACAATGATTCTTTGCAGATAAGGAAGCTTCTCCAAAATATTTTGCTCGGGTACGACAGCTACTAATCCAAATTCACCTTTGCCTGATTTTTCGCCCATGACGAGGTAATTGTTGTCTTCGCCGGAAAGCTGATACGTCTTAGAGATATAGGATAAATCGATTTTATTTTTTTCGAAAAAGTCCTCGTCCTGAAGCGGCCTATTGCTCTCATCAACAAGCAGCGACCTGCCTTCCGATCCGAGGTCTAGAAAGTCCAGCGGGTCCATAACTCCATCCACATTAACCCCTGCCCCAATGTACAGGTTGCCAGCCTTAATCATATGCAGCAAATAATTTTGTTCTTTCAAATTCAGCACAGACCATTTATCGTACTGATAGCTTTTCATCGCTTGTTCATCGTTCAGAAGCGCAACAATTCCATCCTTGATGAAATCATTGTTGGAATAAGCAGAGCCCGTCAGCTTAGGCGCGAACAACAAATCCTGATTCAAGGGTGAATAAATAAAAAAATAGTCCAATGCTTTATAATAAGTCGCATTGTCTCTTAACTCTGTAAATAGCCAAATTCGCTGCAAATTGTATAAATCTACATCTGCTTCTGGGAGACTATCGAGAATATTCAAACCGGATTCTTCCGCAGTAAATTTGAGCATGTAGCTATCTATATCCTCAAGCGTCGTATCAATTAAACCCATGTATAGATTAAGCATATTGCTGTTGGACTGCGCCACTTGATTACGAACGACATCAATGGAATACAAATTGTTATAAATAAGAAAGGAAACCATCGGAATCATAATAAGCATAAGCCCTGTTACCAGCTTAAATCGAAGCGAATTAAAGAGAGAACGATTAAGTAATTTCAAGTTCTGCTAAGCCCCCATTTGCCTCTTAAATAAAAAATAGAGCTATATACAACTATTAGCCGGGGATTAATCCCCGGCTGCGCTTTATCAAACTATTTTTTCTTGCCGTAGCGTTTCGTCCTATCATCGACGATAATCCCGCTCCAGTTTAAGCCATATGCAAAATCATAGGCGTTCCCCTCGGAATCAACATGTACTTCCATATCGTGCGCAACATCTTCCAGCTGCTCCTCAACGGTCTTCATATTAGCAGGCATCTGCATCGGCAACAGCCCTGAAGGCTCTGCTTCACCGGTAATAATATCTAGAATCGCTTGATCCTGTACCCCAAATGCAGCTATGATTGCATCGGCCTCTGCTTCAAATTCTGCAACGATAGAAGGCTTCGATAATTGCAGCGACACAATGACAGGTTTGCCTTTCATAACCTCTTTCGTTCTCAGTACAGCCTCCAAGTCCGAAGCATTTGTGGTCGTTACCGTTTTCCCTTTATAGGAGCGGTTTAACACATCTCTATCATCGCCGGCTATACTAATTTCCCTAGCATGCTCTGCGGTATAAGAGGCGTATTGCAAGCTTATCGGAACATAACCGTTTCCACCTGCTTCAGCATCTGCCTTGCTGTATCCGCTGCCGGAATCTGCCCCCGTAATGAACACCATTGCAAAATCAGCTGTCTCCGGGTCATCTGTTACGTTGAAATATTTCTGTATAACCTCCATATTGACGGGATATCCGTCAAATGCAGCAGTCGGGAATCCGATCCAATTGGTACCTGCTGGTCTGTAGCGTTTAGGAATATAGACCGTCTTCATTTTCTGTATCGGGAGAACGTTTCCTTTGTTTTTAAGCAAAACGAGTGATTTGAGCTGCGCTTCGTAGCCAGCTGTCATAAATTCAGCATTGCCGACAATGCGAGTGGTTTGTTCTGGATCGCAATACGGGTTCTCGAATAAGCCGACGCGGAACATGTTCTTCAAGAGCCTTACCGCTGACTGCTCAAACCTTGCTCGCATATAGGCTTCACCATGCTCTGCCACACCGATACGGTAAGCTTCAATGACAGGACCCGCATCATTATTTCCACCGAATTGATCTACTCCGGCCATAAGCGCTTTGTAATGACGCTCCGAAACGGTATAACCTTCCTCAACCCCCCATGCACGTCCTCCTGGAAACAATCGTGTAATATCAGCGCCTTCATCGTCCGTAATTCCCCAGTCCGTGCACACGACACCATCGTAGCCATATTTATCACGAAGCAGGTTGCCGATGATATGAGCGTTGTAGGCGTTGCCCACATTCTCGCCATTCACCTGATCTTGATTATAGGAAATCGTATAATAAGGCATAATTGCCGATGCTTTCTCCGTACCCCCCGAGAGCTTGAAAGCGCCGTCCAAGAACGGGATTAGATGCTCCTCGAAGTTGTTGCCTGGATATACAGCAAATTTGCCGTATCCAAAATGAGCATCTCTGCCGCCTTCGCCCGAACCGCCGCCCGGCCAATGCTTGACCATTGCATTTACGCTTCCTGATCCCCAGCCGTCTGATGGAGACTCTTCTTCAAACGAGGTCTGAAACCCGTCGACATAGGCTTTTGCCAAATCGGCTGAAAGTCTTGAATCCTCTCCGAACGTGCCGTCGAAGCGCGACCATCTTGGATCGGTCGCGATATCGATTTGGGGAGAAAGAGCGGTTGCAATGCCAAGCGCCCTGTATTCCTTAGCAGCGATCTTCCCAAACTGATGAACAAGCTCAGGATCAAAAGCTGCTGCAAGCCCCAGCGTTTCGGGCCACATGGAAATTGCGCCTCCCGCCCCTGCATTATATTCCTTGCTCGCATCGGACCCATGGCGCGGATCACTGCTGTTATTCGCCGGGATGCCCAAACCTGTACTTTCGGCCAAGGCTTGTACTTTATTGTTCCAATGAGCAGCAATCTCCGGGCTTTCTACAAAAGTAAGGAGCACATGCCGCAGATGGTCTTGGGTTAAAAACTTTATTTGTTCATCTGATAAATCATGCGGCTTCGCACCGCTCTCCGAATACGGCTTGCCATTATAAGAGGCGGTGAAAAAGCCATGCGAAGCTGGAACAGCCTGATGCGCGCTGTACAACATCAAACCGGCAATTTGCTCGATGGACATTTTTGAGGCTAAATCCTTTGCTCGCTCTTCTGCCGGCAAGCGCCAGTCCTCGTATTTATCCAGCTTCCCATCCTTATTGAGGTCTTTAAATGCAAAACCATCTTCCACTATAATATTTACGCCTGAATTAGCTGAATATCCGAGTGTTGGGCCACCTTCATTTTTTACATATGTAATCGTTTCCAATTTTGTTTCAGTCCAATGATCACTCATGTCATTACTGCCTCCTAGGACGATTATCATATTCAGACATTAACGTATTCCCTCTCACTAGCGGAAAAACCTTCCCACTGATGGAAAGGCTCCCTTTTATATTGTTACTCCGTTAAATGAATTGAAACTTTATTCAAATTCTACAACTTTGCCCGTTTCAGCCGACTTATAGATCGCCTCTAAAATTTGCGTGACAACATAAGCTTGCTCTGGTTTTACGAGAGGTTCGGTATCATTAATAATACTATCCAGCCATTGTCTTGCTTCTTTCACCCCATCATCCTCAGCCCCTGGACCGAAGTAAGCAATGCCTCCGCTAAAGGAAGGTTTCGTCTCTACAAGCTGTCCGTGTTTGGCGCTATTAAAGATGACATCGCTTTTCCCAAACGTTGAGCTAGCTTTCATCTCTGCTCCGCCTTCTGTCCCGCAAAGCGTAGTCATCGCCTCTTTAGCATCGGTTGTATTTAATATCCATGACGCCTCCAAGAAAATCGTAGCGCCGTTTTCCATTTTAATAAATCCAAAAGCCGAGTCTTCTACATCATATCTTTCCGGGTCCCATGCCCCCATCATATTGCCTTCGATCTTATCCGCCATTTTATGATAGACAGAACCACTCACCGATTTCGGCTTATAGTTATCCATGAACCATAATGCCAAGTCCAGCGCATGCGTGCCTAAATCGATTAACGGTCCGCCGCCCTGCTGCTCTTTATCCAGAAAGACCCCCCATGTCGGCACTCCGCGTCTGCGCACGGCATGAGCTTTAGTCATATAAATGTCTCCTAAATCACCTTCGCGGCATGCCTTATGCAAAATTTGAGAGTCATTTCTAAATCTATTCTGATAGCCAATCGTCAGTTTCTTGCCTGTCCGCTTAGCCGCATCTACCATTTTTTTGGCTTCAATTGAGTTGATCGCCATTGGCTTCTCACACATGACATGTTTGCCTGCTTCTAGTGCATCAACTGTTATATAAGAATGCTGCAGGTTCGGTGTTAATACATGAACAACATCAATTGATTCGTCTTCGAGCAGCTTTTTGTAATCGACATAAACTTTAGCGCCCTCGCTTCCAAAATCCTGAGCTGCCTTTTGCGCTTTCTCTTCAATAACATCACAGAAGGCAACCATATCACCCATATGTGAAAGCTTGGCTAACGATGGCATATGCTTCTGGTTCGCGATACCGCCGCAGCCGATGATACCGATTTTAAGTTTTCCTTTGTTCATTGAACATTCTCCTCCTTATGGGCTATACATATTGTTGAAGCACGGTTAGATCCTTGCGAATGCTGCCAAACTTGTCTTCCGACTCGCCCTCGTTCTCCACAAGCGCATAACGGACATGCCCCATTGCGCGGATTTGCTCGTACACAGCTGCAAAATCAAACCTGCCTGTGCCAAGATCAACGAAGTCTCCAGGGCCGATATGCTTCTGATAGATTTGAAATGGTTCAAGCCCCTCTTCGCTGCCTTGCTGCATAGCTTCCATAATATTGAGCTGGCCGGATAAATTATTGCTTATATCCTTCTGGTGGACAATATCACAACGATCGCCAAGCTTCTCTAACACATGAATCGGATCTATGCCTGCACGTACGACCCATGCCATATCGATTTCAAATTTCACATAGGATGGATCTGTATTTTCCAAAATCAAGTCGAACAGCGTTTGATCACCGACCGCTTTAAACTCATGCGCGTGATTATGCAGATAGAACTGGAACCCGCCATCCTTCATTTTTTTGCCGACACTGTTCATTTGCTCCGCAGCTTTCAGCGTATCCTCACGATCTTTGATCCACACGGATGGGAGCACGATTCGTTGGCAACCGATACCCGCGTAATACTTCATAAGCGAATCCCAGTCATGCGAAATCAATTCTTGCCCAGGCATCGTGCCTTCATGAACCGCTACTGCATTTAGACCAAGCTCACGAAACTTATCTCGAACCGCTTCCATAGGAATTTCATCGATATATCGTGTAAAGGACTTCATATTGAATCCAATAAGCTCAATATTTACATACCCTGCGGCAGCAACCTTCTCCAGCGTTCCAAAGTAATCCTCACCAAGCTCCCTGTATACGGAAAAAATATTAATGCCTGCTTCAATAGTCATTCGGCGAAATACCCCCATCTCGATTGGTTGATTGTGTTCTTATTTATTATGATAGAATACCGGAGACTTTCTTTCTTTCACGTATCCGTCATTCTATTATTGAATTTCCGCACTGTGGTTGTCGGAATGAAAGATTTGCCGCCAACTTTTTGGATAAAAAAAGGGACTGTCTCAAAAGTAGAATGACCTCCACTTGAAACAGACCCTACTTTTTTTGGATAGAGCTTAGGCCAAACGATATCCTTCTCTCATCCTACTTATAGCTAGCGAACCTAATAGCCCTTATTTAAAAGATTCATCATGGCTTATAATTGTAACGAACTCTAGAATCGTTATTTCGAGAAACGTTGCTCATAACCCCCTTATAAAGCATGCAATAACGTTAATAAGGTTCGTTAAAATTAAAGAAAGGAAGCCCGTTCATAGCCAACCGCATGTCATTCTTTAGTAATAAAAAAAGAAAGCCTCAATGATACAGGCTTTCTCCACTCGCTGATCTATGCTGTTTACTGAACTTCCTCTACAAACCGATTCGTCAGCGAACCCAGCTTCTCGATTTCGATCGTAACCGTATCGCCAGCCTTCAGCCATACCCGCTTCTCTTCCGGGTAGCCGAGTACAACACCCTCAGGCGTTCCAGTAAGAATAATATCGCCTGGCGACAATGTCATATGCTGTGAGACATAGCTTACGATTTCATCACAGCTAAAAACCATATCCGAAGTATTGGACTGCTGACGCACTTCACCGTTAACAGTGCAGCCAATGGACAGATTGTTAGGGTCTGCAATTTCATCTGCAGTGACCAAATAAGGACCGAGCGGGCTGAACTTGTCCAGTGATTTGCCAAGCAGCCACTGCTGCGTGCGCATTTGCAGATCCCTTGCGGACAAGTCGTTGACGCAGCAATAACCGAATACATGCTCCAGCGCCTGCTCCTTCTCAACATACTTTGTTTTCTTGCCGATGACGATAACCAGTTCAGCTTCGTAATCAACCTGACTTGTCACCTTTGTTGGAAGCGGAATATCTTCTCCATGAGCAGCTACGGTGTTATCGAATTTGTTGAACAAAATCGGATACGCAGGAATTGGAGCGTTGGTCTCATGCGCGTGTTTGCGGTAGTTCAGTCCGATGCAAATAATTTTGCCCGGCTCGGTTACACATGGGCCGAATGTAATATCCTCTTCGCGGTATAGGGCAGCAGAATATTGTTCTGAAGCTGCGGAGACTTCCTCCACAAACTGGCTTAACGCACCAAGCACATCCGAACCACCTTCAATCACTTCCATAACTGCTGTCGGTACATTCGGCTTATTGTTGATTTTCAGCGCCTCAACGATATCCAAGACGCCACTCGCTAATTTAACTCCTAAATGAGAGCCATTTTCTTTTTGAATGACAAGCAATTTCATAGTTATCTTCCTCTCTTTTGTGGATGATTCATACTGCTGCGTCAGGCATTTTTGCCGAACACGACGCCTCCATCAATATAAAGCGGTGAGCCCATCATAAAGCTCGACTCATCGGATGCAAGAAACAGCGCCGCCTTCGCTACATCTTCCGGACGGCCTAATTCATTGCTGAGCTGCCGTGATTTTAGCGATGCGATGGCAACCTCTGGGTCCTCGTAGGAGGTGCGTAAATAGTTTTCAACAAACGGCGTCATAATCGTACCCGGCAAAAGTGCATTTACACGAATATTGTACTTAGCATAATCGACCTGCATCGATTTGGTAAGTGCCAGTACCGCTCCTTTGGTAGCTGCATAAGACGCGCGGTTTGCAAGACCCATCTCTGCAATACAGGAAGACATGTTAATAATCGTGCCGCTCGCTCGTTCCATCATATGAGGCAGGACATACTTGGAAGGCAAATAAACCCCGCGAATATTGACCCGGATCACGCGATCCCAGTCATCCGGCTCCACCTCATGAAGCGCCCCTACACCGCTAATGCCGGCATTATTGAACAGGACGTCAATCCGGCCGTGCGCGGCAAGCGTTTCGCTTACCATGGATTGAACGGAATCTGGATCCGTAACATCCGCATAAACAAACGAAGCCCGCCCCCCTAGGGAGTTGATCTCTTCTACCGTTTCCTTTCCTTTATCTGCGTTCAGATCGTTAACAACAACAAACGCGCCTTCCTTGGCGAACAGCAGCGCCGAGCTCCTGCCAATACCTGAACCTGAACCGGTAATGAGGACAATCTTATCCGCTAATCTCATATACTAAGCTCCCTTCTATATTCGAATTCATGCCCCAAAACTAACCACGTGGCTCACAAAATGTTTCTATAGGCTAGGTCCGATACGGTTAATGCTGAATTCTTGATGGCCCAGCGTTTCTGCCTTCGTCCATTTTCCATCCGCTACATCTATGATTTCTTGCCATATTTTCTGTCCTGCCGACTCCAAACTCAGCATGCCGCCCAGCATATCGCTGACGTCGACGTCCATATTATCTTCCATCCGCTCAAACATCCGTTTGTTCCCTGTAATTTTGATGACTGGCACGACTGCTGCCCCCGTTGGCGTTCCTCTTCCCGTCGTAAAACAAACGATATGAACGCCCCCCGCTGCCATGCCCGATACACATTCGATATCGTTGCCCGGCGAGTCCATGAAGTAGAGTCCGCCCTCCGGTATTTGTTCCGCGTATTCGATAACTCCTTTAATGGGTGCTTTCCCGCATTTGCTAATGCAGCCTAGTGATTTCTCTTCAATCGTAGAAAGACCGCCTTCAATATTGCCGGGACTCGGATTACCGCCCCGCATGTCAGCGCCCATCCGCTCTACCTCTTTCTCGAAACGGCCGACAATATGATACAGCATATCCGCCGTTTCCGGCGTGGCACAGCGCTGTGCCAGCACATGCTCGGCGCCGATAATTTCGGTCGTCTCGCCGATAACGATTGTTCCGCCTGCTGCGATTAAAGAGTCCGCGGCTTCACCAAGTGCCGGATTCGACGACAAGCCGGAAGTGGCATCGGAGCCGCCGCATTTCACGGCTACCTTGAGTTTTGACAGTGGAACAGGTACTTTCGGCTGACGCTCAAGCTCCGCCATCATTTGTTTGACTAGCTCCGTTCCATGCTGGATCGCTTTCACCGAGCCGCCAACCGACTGGATATCAAATACTTCCACCAGTTTGCCGGTTTTACGAATATCCTCTGCAAGCGCGTAGGGATCCACTACCTCACACCCTAGACTGATGATGATCACTCCGCCTACATTTGGATTTTTCCCAGTTCCCGACAGCACCTCGAAAGTACGTTCCTTGTCCGCTCCGATCTGGCTGCAGCCATGCTGATGAGGAATGGCCACAGTACCTGGTACTAGCTGCATGATTCGGTTGCAAACCTGATTGGAACAGATGACCGTTGGAATGATGAGCAGATGATTGCGAATGCCAATATCTCCGTTCGCTCTTTCGTACCCCATAAATGTACTCATGCTTCCACCTTCCCGGCTATATCGCCTCTGCCGCGTATTCCTTCAATATTGTGGACATGAACATGCTGCCCCGCCAAAATGGCCATACTCGCTCGCCCAATGGTTTCGCCGTATTTCCGCACTTCCTGTCCTTCACTAAGTGCCTTAATCGCCAGCTTATGTCCGAATGGAATAGCATCAAGTGCTTTTATTTCATGAATTTCCTCACCATCTCTGTAGCGAATGGTTTCTTCAGCTTCAACATCACGCAGCGCCATCACAACATGATCACGGTCATCCATAATTAAAGCATCGACGCCATCTGTCATTTGTTGTTTCATTCAGCCACTCCTCCATCTTTTGTTCGTTCATGACTAATCGGTTTACTATCCAATTTTTAATCGTTATCCTTCATAATAATCGAGCATTTAAGATATGAAAATTGCGAGAAAACGCTTAAACATACCCTATTTTGACTATTATTCGGATAGCCATTACACTAGTACCGAACAGCATATTTTTATATCTTCCTCATCAAGGAGGCACCGCCAAAATGAAGCCGATTCGCAAGCAATTTGATGCTGCTGCTTCTTTTCCATTCGAATTCAGCTATCGTGCGGTAAAGGATTCGCATAATGAGCTGCCCAACCACCTGCATGATTGGCATGAAATCGTCTATGTCCATTCGGGAAAAGGCGTGTTTTTTATTGATGGCTCCTTCTATGCCATAGAACCCGGTGATTTATTTCTGCTCCCTGGCAACACCGTCCATCGTGCATTGCCGGATGAAGAAGCGCCGTTGACGGTGAGCGCCATTTATTTTCACGGTCGTATTGTTCAATGGGACTCCTTAGGCGATACCTTTTCTTTTGTTCAATGCTTTGAGGAGGCTAACAAGCGGAAGAGCCAGAAGCTCAGTCTGGATACATCCGACCAGCACTTAATAGAAACGATGCTGATTCATATTAACGATGAGTTGACGATGGATAAACCAGGGCGCCGCCATGCTGCCGTCCTTCATCTGCTCCAGCTGCTGCTTCTGCTGAATCGCCAAATACCCGCTCCAACAGCCGAACGGAAACATACGGGTGCACCGGAGTGGATGAGGCTAACGCTTCGTACAATCGACGAACATCCTTTTGGTGACGTCAGCCTATCCACGCTAACCGCCAAAGCGGCAGTGAATCCATCACATTTTACGCGTGTCTTTAAGCTTCTTACTGGTATGACGCTAACTGAATATGTCACGGCAAAACGGATCAGTCACGCCAAGGAGCTCCTTCTATCCTCGGATGCGCCAATCCATGCGATAGCGAGCGAATGCGGGTTTGAGAGCCTGCCACATTTCCATCGCACATTCAAAAAACTAACAGGAACGACGCCAGCCGGCTACAAACGCAGCAGCCTATCGTCAGACTTTAAATAGGCGCAGCAGGGACTTCATGTTAAGCAGGTTAGCGGATGGATTGATAAATCATCGTACTGTTATCTAAATACAGCTTCAGCTCCTATTTGGTACGATGGGTTCAATTGTTGATAACGAATAGGAGGAAATAAAACATGACAAGTCCATCTAATTTCGGTAGTTTAACGAATGAACAAATTGATTTTTATAATGAGCAGGGGTATCTTGTGCTTCCAAATCTGCTGTCGGAACAGGATTTATCGCCCGCCAAAGAAGCGATGAATAAGAAAGTATCCATGATTGCAGATGAGTTAATGCATGCAGGACTTATTAGCAATAAACTGGAGCATCGGCCCTTCAAATATAGGCTCGCGGAGTTGTTTGCGGATTTGACCTCAGAGGAATTTCTGAACTACGGTAGAAGCTGGCGTGATAGACTGCCTGGCTACTTCGATTTAATGAGCAATCCAAAAATTTTGGACGCTGTGGAATCCTTAATCGGGGGAGAGCTTTTTTCCAATCCGGTCTACAACACAAGACCAAAAATTCCGAAAGTTGCTGCTGGAGCAGTGCCTTGGCATCAAGATAAATCGTATTGGCCCGATGCCAATTCTAATCCTGTCATAACCGTTTGGATTCCTCTTGTCGATGCGAACGAAGTCAATGGCTGCTTGCATATCAAGCCTAAGACTCATCGCACGAAGCTATTGAAATGGCATAGCGAAAGCCATACAGGTACAGGCTACACGGCGTTGCATGAAAGCCAGCTGGGTAAAACAAAAACTGTCGTCTTGCCCGTTCCAGCTGGAAGCGCGATTCTTTTTAATGACCGTTGTCTGCATATGTCCACCCCCAATGAATCAGACGAGGTGCGCTGGAGCGTAGATTTGCGATATCAACCAACGGATCAAGATCCTATGCCATCCCATGGCGCAGGTTTTCTAGCAAGAAGCTATCTTCACCCTGAAAGAGTAGCCACTCTGGAAGATTGGCTTGCAGAAAAGCCCGAACACAACACATAAAATAAAAGGGAGAACGCCGCACTACTTAGTTTTTTTCAGCCAGAAGAGCGAGATATGCTCTTCTGGCTGTTTATTCTAGAAGCTGCAGAACTTCAGGAATGGCGAATTTAAAACTGAATAACTTGACCTGCACTAATTCTAATAGGCTTATCGCCCACGCTTATCCAGACGTCGAGCGCAGAAGGGTTATGAACAATGCTTCTATCGACTGAGAATCTAAGTCTCTCGAGCGCTTGCATATAGGCTATAATCTCTGCATTCGTAGCATGCCAGATGGTATCGTTATCCTTTAGCACCTCCCCCGCTTGATCAATAATCTCCCAGTTATCGTCATTGTCAAACTCATAGCTATGGCCCCAAACATAAAGCAAAGACATTCTACTAAACCATTCCTTAAAGTCTTTGAAAATTTCAACTTGTTCTAGCAATTGTTTATGATGACATGTTGGATGCCAACGAAGCGGATCAGCTGGCATATCGAATCTGCCATTGCTGTTCACCGTTCTAGCATATTCAATTCCAAGCGCTGGAAGCATCGCAACGACTTTGTCATTATAAGTTCCAAAAGGATAACTCATTCCACGTACCGGATATTGTACAAGACTCTCCAGCGTCCGCCGATCCTCCAAAATTTCATGTGCTACTTGATCTGGTGGAGAGATTTCTAGAAAAGGGTGACTAACCGTGTGCGCAGATACTTCATGGCCTTGAAAGAGCGTCCTAACCTCTTCCGCTGTAATATATCCCTCGCGCCCAAGAAAACCAGAGTTAAGATGAAAGGTACCTTTGAAGCCATACTGATTTAATTTCGCTACGAGCTGCCGGTCTTGAGTGCGCCCATCATCATAGCTGAAGGTCATAGCCTTCGTTCGTCCTTCTGGAAATAACGTGTACTGAACTTTCATCACATTTCGTCCTCTCTTATTCTCTTTGCTCAGCTGGACTATACACACTGCTAAAAGAAAAACCCATCAGTTCGATGGGTCAAGCTTTGTGGATAATTACAGCATACCAGGCTTCAACTGCAAAGTAAGCGCTATATCCTCATTATTCCAGCTTGCACTAATAGTTGCAAGCTCTTTTGTACGTTCGATTTGCGGCTTGAAGCTCTCGACTTCTTCTCCTATGCAAAGAGAGAAAAGAAATGCAGCCTCGTTCAGTTTTTGAAAATCAATAACCTTCTTTTCACCGGTATGAAGTACAAGGTCGATGCCGAGCAAGTCACCCTCCCTAGTTACTTCCCAGCTCCAGTCTCTTACTTCCTCGCCTGCACTCTGATCATCAAAGGCTGCAAACCAGCTGCGCAGCAATACCAGCGTCTCCCCTATTCGCAGGCTAACACTGCCTTTCTCCACTACGGTGCTGACCTGATCCAAAGCGCCGCCAATTTCCAGACGGAATCGCAAATCTGACGCTTCGATTGAGCCATGAATCATATCCAAATTCGGGTGGGTATCTCCGCCATTGACGACAAAATTCACTCCAAACAACAGATGGTTCTCCCGCTGCTCCCCATGAAAAATAGCAGAACAATAATCATAACCATCGTGCAGCGCACGCAGATGCAAGTAAGTCGCCTCGCCGCCATTATCAACATAGCCGAGCAAAGTCCTTGTCTGGTTCCACATAATCTCTTTGTTGAAGCAGCCGAGTGAATAGGTCGACGTCATATAAGTAGTTGCCCACTTCTCTTTACCGTTTCCATTGATCCCGAAGCATTCCCTTATCGTCCGCTGACCGAGCGTAAGGAACCCTTCTATATATTGCTCTGGACATACAGCGCCGCACTTATACCAATCTTCATAATAAGGAAGTTCATCCTCCGTATAGAAAGCCAGCTTTCCTCCGGTTGCTAGTTGTAGAAAAGCTTTGCTTTGAGGGGTAAGCAGCGTTTTGTAACAACGGCTGTGCGGACCGGACCACTGCCTTGTACCGGCATGAAAATGATCCGCTACACTTTTCCATGCGATGTTCAGCAAGTTGTTTCCAAGCTGCTTTGCATGGGCATTGCTCGTTTCCGTTACAATAGCAGACAGCTCCAAAATAGCAACATAAGTGTATGTCGGACTATTATACTCTTGGAACGCCTGCCGAGGCATTGTATAGTTATGCAGCTTTTCCAGTCGTTCCAATCCGTATTTTGCATAATCCTGCCGCTCGAACCATTCACCAGCGATGAGCGTAACGAACGCGCCCATAATCGCAATGTTAGTGTAATGCGRTCCAACATTCCGAATGATAATCGCGTCACAGGCATTACAAATAGCTTGTTTCACCGACTGCCGCAGCGTCTCTGGCAGCCTTGCATCGTGCCTTGAAATGATCAGCACAAGCAGCTTGCCGCAAAAGTCAGCCCAGTTCCAATCAGGAGGGGACATTTGATCAAGCGGCTCCTCATAAAACCAAGACCAGATACCGAACGTATTGCGGCTCCGATCTGTATCCTGCAAGGAAACGATTTGCTCAATGATATCGAAAGCACGCTGCTCATAATGTTCTTTCCCTGTATCCAGCAGACCCAGCGCATAGCTGAGCGAACTCCGTGTTGAATGGATAAAATCAGCCTGTTTAATGGTCGTATGATAGCCGGGACTACTGAAGGGTGACCTAAGTAAACGGTTTTCTGAATTGTACTGGGAGTCTAGGGAATCAATCAGCTCAATCAATTTGTTTCTGTTATCGAATGAATGATTGGAATTGTCCACTATGTTCATTTCATCCCTCACCTGTAATCGAGTTATCTTCGTTTGCTTGCTCAGAAGTCAGCAAAAGCTTAAATTCTGACAACAGCTGTAAAGTTAAGCCTTGCCCATAAAGTGTAGGATAGATCGGAATCTGATTATAAGCGTCCACGGATGGCATAATAGGTGTTCCGCCCGAGACACCTGCAACTTCACCATTAGAATTAATTAGCGACAACACTTCCGATAGCGTTCGCTCAGCCGGCTCCAGAAATGAGGCGTCAAGCATACCTGTGTTGACCCCTCTGAGAAAACCGCATGCAATTCCAGCACTTGCCGAGGTTTCTTTATACGTATCCGTGCGATCCAGCACCGTATGCCACAGCCCGTCTGCAGCCTGACAAGAGCGTAGTGCAGCGGCAAGAGTGGAATATCGTTTGTTAAGCTCTGTTGGTATGGCTGCTAACCCGCTGATTTCACTTACAATCTCGGGTATGCTCATAACGATCCATGCATTGGCGCGAGCCCAACGAACCGCTGATAAATGGTCGCCTGCCTCACAGTTCCAGCCGTGAAATAACAATCCCGAATTCGAATCCTGCAGCAGCTGCAAGTGAAGCATGGTCTGCTCTAGTGCCTCTGTAGCCAACTGTTTATCACCCGTCGTTTTCGCCAGCCTAGCTAGAAATAAGACAGCCATAAATACCGTATCTGCCCAAACCTGTTCACGGAATTCTACCGCCTCCGTAACGGTGTGCTCGAAAGCCCGCTCGCGTGTGCGCGGCGCTTCATTCAGCATCCATTGTGAAATTTCCTGTGACTTGGCGAGCAGCCAAGCCTCTCCGGAGCGGCGATATAAGGAAGGAAATACGGCAAAAGGCGCCATTGCATTAATTACTTTCTGAGCATCGGCCTTATGCTTATTCTGCTCTACCCATTTTTCTACGTACTGGATCGCTTCTTCTTGCCCTGACTTCTCACCATAATCCAAAATTGAGATGATACCGACACCAGGAACCCAGTCCCACTGGTTCATATCCATGCCCCAATTCCCCTGATGATCATCGGTCATATAACTGTAGATCTTGCTCATTGCCTCTGCAATCTGCCCTGTCATATCAGTTCTCCTCAATTAATTGATCAATGTCGATGATGCCAATCCATAAGTGCTGATCCTCATCTGCAAAAGTAAACGACACCTTTTTACTATCGGGACTGAACATGGGGTGGGGATGCCCGGGATGATCTCTCCATAGAGGCAGCTCGCACAGCAGCTTGGAGGTTCGCTTCACCAAATTGATGAGGACGATTTTGCTTACCTTCATCCCCTCTTCAAACGTATCCGCAACGGCATAACGCCCATCTGGACTCGGCGCTACATGCCAGTACCTGTAGTCGCCATTGATAAGTTCATGATCTTTGCCCGTTTTTTCAACCCGATATACTCCTGTTGGTTTTAGCGGGCTTTGCGGATACTTGACGAAATACAGATACTCCCCATCTGCTGCCCACATCTCGTGCCCCACATATTCCACATGCTCACCTGTATCCAGCCGCTGCTGGCGAAAAATATTACGTATCTCACGCGTCGTTGTATCCGCAACGTAGATACGATCTGCAATATGGTCTGTCCTGCCCTCATGGGCAAAAAAAACAAGCTGATCATAACGAGGATTAATCATCGAATGATTCGCAATAGGGTAGGGCTCTTTAAACCCCGGTGCAGCAACAACAGAGACCTCACCTGTGAGGACCTCAACAATCCCGATTACCCATTCCTCGCCGCGTTTCCAGTAAGTCCCTATTTTCTTTCCGTCATTTGTGATGGAGAGTGGACCATACACCTCAGTCCCAGCCTCCATTCTGCATACGTTACGAGACAGCATCGTATGCAGATTAAACTCATAAATCGCAGATCCGACATAATAATAGAAATAATCATTTGACGATACAACGCCGCATCCCCAGCTGAGGTTTTCTATCAGTGTTTCAACCGCACCCGTCTCTATATCAAAAAGAACATAACGCCCTTTAAAGCTCGCATCTATATCTGTACAGACCATAATATTGCGGCTGTCTGCCATCCAGGTTTGTGCTGTAAAATAGTTTTGGCCGGTATCCGTACCAGGGTTCCCAACAGCCTGAATAGCGATATTCGTTAAAGGATCCTTCAATTTGCGAATGATCATGCTTCACCTTTCCTCTCCTCTATATTTCAAACCTCTCCATCTTGTTCTCTCCGCGCCCGCTCTCTGAATTCCGTAGGCGTTAGCCCTGTTATTTTCTTGAATAATCTCACAAAGCTATTCACATTTGTATAGCCTACACCCTCCGCAATATCGCGTATTTTCTCTTCTGTATCCTTCAGCAGCTGCTTGGCCTTGTTCATGCGCGTCTCCATCAAATAATCGATAAAATTGCATTCCTGCTGTTCTTTAAACAGCTTGCTGAGATGAGATACGCTCAAATGAAATTCGCTCGCGAGCAAATTAAGCGACAGGTCGCTGCGCATATAATGTTTTTGAATATAGAGCATCACATTGTCAATGACATCATTTCGTTCTCTGCTGCTTCGCTTTTCCTTAATTCGTTCGATGAAGCTCGAGAGTGATTGTATCGTAAAGGCCTCAAGATGGTGCAGCTGCTCATACTGGTTCAACATTTCAACCATGTACTGCTCCGGCAAAATCCCCTCGGGGTCAACGCCAATTTCAACAGAGGCTGTCGCGGCCTTCATCAGGCATTGTACAATCAGCTGCATAATCATTTCCGGCGGCACGACATGCTCGGTGAACGATTCGAACCATCTGTGTACTTGCAGCTTCATCTTGTCTGTATCTGACACCTTAACCGAAGCGACAATCCCATCTGTCATCGCAAATAATCGGTAAAATTGCGGGGATTGCTCACTGAACACATCCTCTTTCGTAATAATCGAATTGCTCCCCATTACGAGCTTATAGCTCAGCGCCTCAAGCGATTGCTTATAGGAGCGATGAATTTCGTTGACCGTTTCAACAATATCTCCGATGCCAATCGTAATCGTGCGGTTAAAATACTCCTGAGCGAAATCCTTCATTAAATCAGCTACTGCGACCGCCCGCATCATATGGCGCTGCGGATCATCTTGATCACCGAAGCTCATAATGACAGCGCATTTGCCAATGCTCACTTCCACTGCAATGCCGCGGCTCTCCGCATTCATCAGCTCCTCTGCTACATTGCAGAGCGCATAGGCATAAAGCTGCAAATCCCGCGGCGAAGCAATTTCATGCTTGTTGTCAAATTCAATGCTCATGACGACATAATGCTCTAGATACAAACTAATGCCAAGCATATCCATATAAGGCTGCAGCACTGCAATATTTTTGCGTTTCTCAGAAAGCAATTCAGTGAGCAGCTGCCATTTGATAAGCGGCTTGCTCTCAATCACCTGCTTATGCAGCTCTTCCCGATCTTGTAAAATATGCTGTACCGTCGATTCGAAATATTGAAATTCATCCGTATATTTCCGTGTTGTTCCTTCCTTCGGATGGATTGTCAAATGCCTAGTCATCGCCTGAATAAAACGATTAACTGGCTTGAAAATCCAGCGGCCTACCATCGCTGCCGATGCCGTCGCCACCACAAACAATACAATGGCAAGAATAAGCAGGCCATTGCGAATGGCATAAAGCGGCTTTAGAAACTGCGCTTCTGGCACTACCCGAACAATATTCCATCCCGTATAGTCTGACTTCACATAAAAAACGGAAGATGCTGTCCTTTCAACCTGCTCAGAAAAATGGCCGCTCGTTTCCGAGGCATTCAATATTTGGTTAATATACGGAAATTCACTAATGTCCTTGCCCAGCTTGCTCTGGTCTGCATGCAGCACCACGACGCCTTCACTATCCATAATAAAGGTCTGTCCTTTATCCATCGCAGCCGTATTGCGTATCAAGCCGTACAGCAGATCCTCCTTAATATTTACGGCGATCGCACCTTCCCGCGTACCTGACGAATGAATAAGCGGATAAGAGCGTACCAGCGTTACAACATTGCGGTATACCGGATATTGCGAATGATTAAGCTGTACCTTGCGAGTCGACATCCAATTGAAGTATCCATCATACTGCTGAAATTCTGGAATCCATGAAAAATCCAGCTTATAATCCTGTTCAGTCAATACATTTCCTGAAACGAGCCGCTGCGTGCCATAGGAATAAAGATCGATGGAAAAGAGATAATCAATACTATTAATCGCATTCGTAATTAGAGTGGATACGCGGAAAGCATTGTTCTTACTCTCCAAATCGGTCAGCTCATCATTGAAGAACCGTCCCACCTCAGACGTCTTCAGCAGCTGAATTGCCGATTTATCAATATGCTTAAGTGACAGCTCCAGCTTCTGATCCAGCTGTCCTAGCAGTTCCATGTTCGTACTGGTCAACTGCCGCTCCAGCTGTCGGTTGAATACGGAGTACGTCAAAAATGCAGAAGAAAAAACGAGGAAGAACAGCAGCATCGATAGTACTGCAACCGCTTTTACAAGCCGCCGATTTTGTACGAGCTTCATATCTGTTCCTCCTTCATTTTTGTCTTATCGCGCAAATGCTATCTAAAAGAATCTAGAAGCTGGCTTTATTGTCTTCATACCACTTCTGGGCAATCTCTTCTGCTTTTTCACCGCCAAGGCGTTTCCATTCCTTGCGAATCTGGTCCAGTGCCCATTGACCTGTATATTTGTCTCCTTGGGTTACGGCATTAGCACGTGTTTCCTTAATGAAGGTATCCAGTGTTGAACGGATTTCATTAATTTCATCAAAGCTTGGCTGATATGGAATATCGCGGCGGAACTCATTTTTCAACGCAATATCGAGCGATTCCATATCAAGCTTAGCAATGCGCTGTGACAAATCATCGCTGGCCGCTTGAACAAGCAAATTCTCAGCTTTAAAGCCGCTCTCGTCACGCAATACCGCATATTCGCCTGCATAAATCACTTCTTTTGTAAATTTGTCTGGATCCAGACGCTTTGCAACGTCACCTGCCTTCTCATAGTGCACGCCTTCCTCACCATTCACGAGTGTGAACCAGCCCTTCTCCAAAATYCAGTCCAAATACTCCATCGCAGCCTTCGGGTTTTTCATATCCTTATTGAAAGCGACGTAAAATAGCGGCGATGCTTCTTGATACGTACCATATTTGCCATGCGAAGTAGCTACAGCCTCGAGTGGCTCTGGTTTTGCATCCGGCACATTGATGAGCAGATCCTTCGTCATAATATCCATATTGCCGCTTCCCCATTGCCCCATATAGATTCCAGCTTTACCTGTTGTCCACAACTGGGTTGCACGCTGATTGTTGCTATCCGTTAAATATTCACGATCAACAAGTCCCAAATCATACAGCTGCTTCTCCAGTTCAATCGTTTCACCAAAACGATCAAGGGTTGCACCATATACCATTTTCCCATCTTCCACATACCATTGATTGTTCATTGCCGCATATAGAGCAGAGTAAATATCGAATGTCGTATGACCGACTATTGGCGTGCTGTCTGGGTAGCGTTCTTTCATCGCTTTGGCTACAGCAACAAGCTCTTCCACTGTCGTCGGCCTCTCAAGCTTCAATTCGTCAAGCCAATCCTGTCTTATCCACATGCCATGGTTTACAATGCCGGTAATCGCACGTTTCGTCACTGCCGCATAAACTTCTCCATTGAAAGTAATATAGGGCAGCAAATCCGGATTTTCTTCCAAATATTTTTTGTAGGTCGTGCTGTATTTCTCAATATAATCACCGATCGGTTGAATAACTCCTTGGGTGACCAGCTTGCCAATATATGTCCTGTCATATTCCCACAGCAGGTCCGGCGCTTGTTTCGATGCAATCAATACGTTAAGCGCATCCTGTGCTTGGTTACGCGGTACAGGTACGATCGTTACATCAATACCCGATTCCTCGCGAATCCATTTTACCCAGCGATTTTCTTCATAGGTACCCTCATCGCTTGACACTGCTCCTCTATCAAACGTGGAAATGCTGACCTTCTTAGGCATCCCATCATAGGGGTCTTTCTCGCCTGTAGAGGACTCGTTGGCAGGTTTGTCAGTGGCCTTGTTTGTTGTACTCGTAGAGCTGCTGTTTTCCCCACTGTTGGAACACGCCGTTGCCAAGAGTGCCATGATCATAACCAGCATAAGCAACATTTTTCCTTTTTGTATTCTCCTCTGTTTCATACTTGACCTCCTACAAAATAATTTTTTTATATCAAAATGTGCATACTTGGCACCCTTGATATTCAGCTCATGCCGTACATTATCCTTTAATCGAACCAAGCAGCACGCCTTTAATAAAATGCTTTTGCAAAAATGGATACACACACAGAATCGGCACGATAGCAAACACGACTGCTGCAGCCCGAATGCCTTCCGGCGTAATCGAGATTTGCGACACACCTTCACCGCTTCCGCGCAGCAGTTCTGGACTTACCAAATCGATCATCTGGTACAGCTTCACCATCAATGACACTTTATCCGTACTTCGAATGTAGATTAAGACATTCATATAGGAATTCCACCAGCCCACGGCATAAAACAATGTTAATGCAGCGATGACCGGTTTGGAGAGAGGCAATATGATTCGCCATAAAATAGTGAAATCACCGGCACCGTCAATCGCAGCGGATTCTTCCATCTCGTCAGGCAGACCTTCAAGAAACGACTTCATTACGAACATATTGTAAGCGCTTATAAGTGCTGGCAGCCAAAGTGCCCAATACGTATTGGTAAGTCCAATGCTATTGATAAGCAGAAAATTAGGAATCAATCCGCCGCTGAACAGCATCGTAAATAAAATAGCCATCAGCATGACATTTCTGCCTTTTAATCTTGCTTTAGAGAGCGGATAGGCAGCAATGATCGTAAAAATCATATTCAACGCGGTGCCGATGACCGTAATGATGATGGTGTTCTTCATCGCTACGATTAATTGGCCGTCTTTTAGCAGCTTTAGATAAGCTTCCACATTGAAATCAACAGGCCACATGAAAATTTCTGCCGCATTGATTGCCCTGCTGCTGCTGAATGATACAGCAATCACGTTAATAAACGGAAACAACGCCATGTAGGCAAGCAGCGCCAGCAAGATGTAGTTAAGCCAGCGAAATATGACCGAAAAAACGCTTTGTTTTCCAAGCTTCAGGTTGCATCACTCCTTTCATCCCTTACCACAATCCCCGTTCTCCCAGCGCCTTAATGATTCGGTTCACCGACACAATAAGAATGAGCGCAATCAGTGATTGGAATAAGCCTAATGCGGTTGTGTAACTGTACTGCAGGTTGACAATCCCCCTTGTGTACACGAAGGTACTGATAACCTCGGCCACACTCGTTACTGCCGGATTCCGCAGTGCATAGACCTGCTCGAAGCCAACGTCCATCATTTTGCCTACTTGCAAAATAAGAAGAATCGCAATAGTACTGCGAATGCCTGGCAGTGTAACATGCCAGATCTGTCTTATTTTATTGGCACCATCAATTTTGGCTGCTTCATACAACGTCGGATCAATCGAGGCCATCGCTGCCAAATAAAGAATTGTCCCAAATCCTGCTTCTTTCCAAATACCGGACACGATGAACGTCACCGGCCACCATAGCTTATCTGCCATAAAATAAATTGGCTCTATTCCAAACGCCTGCAATAAATAATTCACTATGCCTGTAGATGGCGATAACAGTGCAATAATGATGCTTCCGAGGACGATCCACGAAATAAAATGTGGAATGTAGAGCAAGTTTTGCAATGTTCGTTTGTACCACTCCGCCCGAACTTCATTGAGCATGATCGCGAGYAGAATCGGGGCAGGAAAGGCAAAGAGCAAGCTGTACAGGTTAAGCAGCAGCGTATTTTTTAATACGATATAAAACTCGCGACTGGCAAACAACTTTTCAAACTGCTGGAACCCTACCCAAGAGCTTCCCCAAATCCCATCGGATAATCGATAATTTTTGAAAGCAATGATTTCCCCAGCCATCGGTGCGTATTTAAATAGCAATAAATAGATGGCTACTGGCACTAGAAGCATATAAAGAAATCGATTGCGTTTTAATTCCTTCCGCATGGATCTTATCCATCTCGAGCCTGCTCCTGCTTTGGGCATTTTAGGCATGGGAGCTAGATTCGCTGACTGCGAATGTTGCTTCAAAGTAATCCCCCTTTCTTTTGGCATGTTATCATTCTGTTCAGCAACGCCTTGCCAACTTAACGTAACATGTACAGCTGAATGCGGAAATCTCCACTTTTTGTGCTGCTATTCCTTCACTCTGAAAGCGCACCTTCCATTTTTGTGATGCTATCCCTTTTTCATTATCTATCGGCTGAAATCCCTTTATTTACTTGAGATCTGGGATTTCAGAATACAAAGTCGAAGTTAGAGAGGCAAGCTTGTGAAGCGCTTGAAATTGTTGCCTACAAGGTTTTCATATGAACAACATCTCGCTAATAATAAAAAAAGATCACCCGTATTAGGTGATCTTTTTGTTTCAACTATAAACTTTGCCCACATTTTATGATTTGAAAAATTCGCTCGTATTTATTAATCCTTTTATATAGTCGATCACTTCATTAAGACTTACTCAAATGATTAATTATTATTAGAATGAACTGTGCTGCCTCTGCTCTCGTAGCATTAGATCTCGGATGGAACATATTATTCCCTTTTCCCTGCACGAGGCCCGCTTCATTTAGTGCTGCCACAGAAGGCATTGCCCAAATAGGTATGTCCTTGGAGTCCGCAAACTGAGCGTTCAGGTTTGTATCCTTATTCATGTCTAGCGCTCTTGCAACTAGTACGGTCATCTCCGCACGCGTTATAGGCGCATTAGGAGCAAATAAATCGAGACTGATGCCAGAAACAAAGCCCACTTTCACAGCTGCTTGCACGCTTGCTGCATACCATGCATCCTCTTTTACATCCTTAAACATCTGCTCATCCTGAGAGGCTTCGAGGTTTAAAGCTCGAACCAAGAGAGAAACAAATTCCGCACGTGTCGTATTGCCTGAAGGCTTGAACATGGAATCATTCACACCATTCACAATATGCTTAGCCGACAACACTTGAATCGTTCTTGAAGCCCAATGGGTAGTGAGCATATCGCTAAACGTCTTTTTGAATTCCAAAACTGCATATTTGCTCAAATGCTGAAGTTTAACTGTTAATGTTTTGGCACTGCTGTTTACCTTCCCACCTTCATACTCCCAAACCTTAGTCAGCTCGTTATAGTAGTAAATCCCGAGAAGCTCCTCATCAACACCATTGGCATCATAGGGTAAAGTAATCTCTACACCGCCTTTTGCCCCTTTAACTTCGACCACGCTGCCGTCTGTCTTTTTTAACTTCATGCTAATTTCATATACCTGACCTGCAATCGTTATTTGTGCAGCTGCATTTTGGGAGGCAGTCCGAATGTCTCCCGATTCGGTCACTGGCTTAACCTCGACTTCAATTGCTGCCCCTGCACCAAACTGTCCTCTCCACGAATTGAGCAGATTTCGATCAACAGTAACGATTACCGAGCCCGCTTCCACAGATAAAGGATAATCTCCAATTTGCGCTAATGGTATCGATGCGACCGATTCGTCGCTGCCTAGCTTTAMCATCGCTTTACCATTTTGAACTGACACTACGCTTCTATTTGCATTTCCATTGCTTCCACTAGAGCCATTATTACCGCTATTTCCACCATTGTTGCTGTCTGTCGAAAAGTCTAATTGATCTAAATATTTGATTTGCCCTTTGGGTTCATTCCCATTAAAGCTCTGAATCCAATTCGGATCCGTAATAACCCAAAGCTTTCCATCCCTAATTCCCCAAGCCTTGCCATCCGGCGAACTATAAAGCACCTGTGTCGTACTTGTCGCATTTGGATTAAGTACCTGTACCGTTGTTCCATTCTCCAATACCGTAAATTCATTCGTAAAATAGGCATCAATCTCTGGCAACGCTCCTAGGTTTTTGCGGTAGCCCATATAGACGGTATTTCGTTTGCCAGCCTTTAAGCTTCCCTGTGCCAAAAGAGCTTCGCCGTAGAGCGTTGTCGCTGGATCGTCCTCCAAGCTGACGACTAAGACATTCGTAGCTATATTGGGATCAAAAGTAGGCACAACCCATTTATTATCGAAGGTTTGAAGCGTGGCTCCGCCCCGATAATCATTACCTGGGAGCACGACATTCCGTCTATTCAGCATCCACCATGTCTCTCCAGCAGGATATACGTAATAAACTTCTGGTAGATAAGTTTCAATATGTGCTAGAGAATCAGGAGCTAGAATCGCATCCTTGTATTCTTTGAGCCAATCGAACTGGATCGGTTTCGCTGTATAATAAGCGTAAGATTCTTGGCATGATGTAAAGTAATCGCAATTAAAGAGAAAATCATAGATGCCTTTGCTCCCTGCCTCCAATACCGAATCAAAATGATTAAACATCGTTTCTTTGTCCGGATAGCCCTTCTCGCCGGATTGATATTTACGTTCCATATTTTCGTCCAGCTGCGTTTCCGTCGTTAAAAACCATAAGGTTTGTGCCGATTGTTCGATTAGCGAAAAGGTATACCCGGATCGTTCTCTCACCAAGTATTCCGTATCGCCGTAAATTTCTCCCCCAACGCCCGCGATCCCTCCAGTCTGCTTGTCATTAATAAAGTATTTCCTTGTGGTTCCAGCGTGTTTGAACACGACGGGCACGTCAACGACACTATTTATCGCATCTGCAAATTTCATTAAATAATCGTTATAGGAGCCCTCTCTGAAATCGACAAAATCATCCCATAAAATGCCGTGATAAGCATCCGCCGCATACGTGGAACCCGGGTTACCCTTGTCAACCAAATACAATTGGTTGTTCCACACAGCCGATCCTTCTCCCCGAACTATGGGCACTAAACGCGCCGCCGTTTCATAAGATTCAACGGGACTGCTCATTTTCCAAGCCTCATTTAGAGCATTCAATGTGGCGTATTTCTGCTTTAACCAAGCCACAAATTGAGCACTGTATATGGGAGAGTCGAACAGGTAACCCTCGTCGCTGTTGTATATTCCTGATTCGTTCGTAACAGGATCAACAAACAGTCTAAAATTGGGGCCCAAGGTCACCTTGCCAAGCGTGTCTACCATACTATTAATAATCGAATCTCCAGCATCCCAGATGTTCCTCAAAGTATGGCCAGAATACTTAACCTTAGGGGTAAAATAAACCGTATAGGACGTACTATTCGCACTCGGAAGAACAACATCTGCGTAAAGCTCAAGTGTAGTGGAACCCACCTTCCGAATATTCTCTTCACCGGATTGAATAACTTCACCCGTAGCCGGATTCATGACCACATACAGCGCTGATATAGCATCCTCATAGCCTGAGATTTGAGATGTTGGTACCGTTAAGGTCACTTCTCCGCTGTTCACGATATTCTCTTTCTTTAATACACCCGCTCCTTCATACGCTCTTGGCATATAAGCGGAAAGGGTCAACCCTTGGGCTCCTTGAACTTGCAGGCCGTAAGTAAAGCCTTCCTGGTCTAAGTAATCCAGCATTTTCTGCCATGCCCATGCCGGAACCTCCATGACAGCCGTATTGATATACATATCCATTGCGCCATGTGCCTTCATATATTGCAGCACTTCTACATCCTTATCCCAGTTGACTTTATTGGCTGCAGCATCTGTTTTGGAGTAAAAGAGCAAATAATCCGAAGTAAACATACCGCCGATCGGCACGAACGGTTTGCCATCCCAAATCATCGTATGCGACTGGTTAGCATACCAGAAATGAGATTGCCCCAGCTTCCCATCGGTAAAAGTACCGTGCGTTAAGGGCTTGTAATTCGTACTGGACGCAGCGACTGTTACTTCAACTTGCCCTGCTGTCACCTGCTCTGCTTTCAATTTGTGGAGTCCCCATTCCACGGTATAGCTGTCGGCTGGCATTCCTTCCGGCAACTTAAAGCTAAACTGTTCCTGTGCTTCAACATTAGCTTGGAGCCCGGAAGTATTCACAGYAGCAAGCTCGGCAACATACCAAAGGACATCGCCTTTATAAAAGCTTAGATATGCTGTCGTATCGAAATCTAAGGCTTGATTCAGTCGATAAGCAACAGCCCCGGAAAATGATCTAGCACTTGTCTGGGTCGGCTGCAGCTGCAAGTTAGTGATCGTTGCTCCTAACACAGGTACAGCAGTGTTCGCATCTTCTTGTTCGATATTCAAATTGCCTACTTTAAGCGATTTCTCTCCATCAGCTGCATTAGTATAATGACTATCCACAATACCGGTACGGATTTCATTTTTTCCTTTTGGAGCATTAAACGGGACCGTTAACTGAATCGTTTCCGTATGCTCCTCGCCAGCCGCCCAAGCTGTTTTATTAAACTCCTTAACCGCCCGTGATACAACTTCTCCCTCATAAACTAATTCAACGAAGAAGCTTAAGGTTGCATTGACTCGCGCTATGGCTTTATTCGTAACCGTAACTCCTACTTGCTCTTCACGATTCGCCAACGCTTTATCTAGCGTGCCTGTTACGTATTCATATTTAACGGCTCCCTTATCAAAAGGTTTAGTTAAACCATTTGGCTGCCATCCCCAACCGACAGGTACGACGGCGATTGCATCGATGCCTTGATTGTACAAACCATCGCTTGCTCCTTGCCTTGGCGTATTGGTTAAAAACGCTAGGTTATGCTGTCCTTTGCTTAGCTCTGCGCTGCTTAATTTATGCCAGTAGAAGGGCATAYCTTCAGCCACAAATATGGAACCCTCCGTCACAACAGGCGGGGTTGCATTGGAACCTTCGTCCAGCTTCCAGCTCCAAGGGGACATCCAAATGCTTATGCCGGTTGCTAGCACCCAGACGTCGTAGCTTCCTGTTTGAGGTATATCCACTTGATAATCCGCAGTTGCCGCGGTAGCTGGCGTATTGGTTTGCAGCAAGAGATAGGTGCCACCGCTTGCCAGTGAATCAGCCGTTCCATGATAACCTCCCTGTACAGAATCAGCATTTTCTCCTTCTGTCCATGAGTAACCTTCATCCACTGGCTGTTCAGGTATAACGGGAGCTGCCGGTTTATTCAAACCATTCGGCTGCCATTCCCAGTCAACAGGTACGATGGCAATGGCATCGATCCCTTGATTATATAAACTATCGTTTGCCCCCTGCCGAGGAGTGTTCGTTAAAAATACTAGATTATGCTGTCCTTGAGTCAGCTCGGTACTATCTAGTTTATGCCAATAAAAGGGCATGCCCTCTGAAACGAAGATCGCCCCTTCCGTAACTGCGGGAGGTGCATTATACGAGCCCTCGTCCAGCTTCCAGCTATACGCAGACATCCAAAGACTCATGCCGGTCGCCAGCACCCATATATCGTAGTTTCCTGTTTCAGGGATATCTACTTCATACTCTGCAGTCGCAGATGTGCCTGGCGTATTCGTATGCAAAGCGAGGAACTTTCCTCCGCTTGCTTGCGATTCATCGTTCCGATAATATCCCCCTGGAGAAACAGATAAATAGTCTTCCCCTTCTGTCCACAAGTAAGCATCTGCCTCTGAGGTACCATCCCTTAAAGTGTTCTCGTCAGATGCTGCCCCATTCGATATAACCGGTAAGCTTGAAAATAATAAGAGGAAGACAATCGTCCATGTCATCCCCTTCTTTAAAGCTTTAAACCTCTTGCTCCTCATGATTAAAACCCCTCTCCTTTTATTAAAGCGCTTACATTAATGATGATATGATGTCGACTCAATATGGTAAATGGAGTATTCGAAAGTCGCAGGGGGAATATTTCACATTCGGACCGCTTGGCAGAACCACTCCATTGCTCTATCGTTTATGTCCAGCTCATGAGCTCCATCAAATACTTCTCTCGACAATCGGTGCATGATATTCAACTGCCCATAAAGCTCAGCTAGTTTGTCCAGCTCTTTACGCGCATGCGCATAGTGGAACAGCTCATCCTTTTTGCCCACCTCAATATGCAGAAATCGCGGACAAATTAATCCAGCTACTTCTGCGTCTAGAAACGTATTGCCAGCATTAAACCAAGTAAAATCAGACCAATCATACTTAAAGCGATCGTTGAAAAAACAGGATGAGTACACTGCCTTAATACGAGTATCC
>NZ_JBFRDK010000075.1:0-30831 GCF_052113545.1 Paenibacillus sp. TAF43_2 | reverse complement strand
GTATCAATGGAATCGCTCCAGCAAGATTTCAAGCTAGTTGGCGAAGTTAATACGGATGGCAAGCTTAGAACCATCGCGACTAATATTGGAAATACGAATATGACGAATGGATTGATTAGGCTGAAGTTTAAAGCTGTTGCAACGGATAATTCGCAGATCGCTTCCATTCGTGTCACTCAGTTAACGGTTGCTAATGGCGCGGGCCAAGAGGCAGATTGGGCTGGTGCAACCCACACAGTCCAAATTAATAAGATGGATAAGTCGGGCTTGGTGCTTCTTATTGCGGAAGCGCAAAGCGCGCACGATGCAGCAATTGAAGGTGTAAATCCTGGCCAGTATCCATCAGGCGCGAGAGCAACTCTACAGGCAGCAATTGATACCGCTAAAGTGGTGGTGTCAACTCAGGGAGTAAGCCAGGCTGATATTGAAGAGGCGATCAAGAACCTGCACGCAGCTCTGCAAAGCTTCAATGATTCAAGAATTAAAGCAATCGATGGAGATTACAATAACGACAATAGAGTAAGTGTTGGTGACCTTGCGATTGTTGCTTCAGCTTATGGTAAAAATGATCAAGATTCAAATTGGAATGAGTACAGAAGGTTGGATTTGAATGGCGACGGTAAAATTGACATCGTTGATATCTCGATTCTGGCTCGTAAAATTTTGAATTAATTGCATGTAAAAATAAAGAAATGGTGGCCTTGGTTGAAGGTAACTCTGAGCCGCCATTTCTTTATTTTTGGCTTCATAATTGACAAAAAGATGTACGATACGGCACTTGCAACTAACCCTCTAGTTGACGGATTTGCTGCGGCAGAGCGTGAGGTTTGAATCGCAAATATTAGCTTGATCAAATCTTAAATCTCGAAAGGATGGGGATTCTCTTGAAATATCGAGTCGTAATGATGCTTCTAGCTGCTTGGTTTGCACTTTCCGTACTGCCGGCGTACGCAATGGCCAAGGACGCCTCCTTTAGCTTATCAGTCTCCACTCATGCATCCATTAAGGGAAATCAAGTTGTGGTGACTGTGACGGGATCGGATCTTACCGATGTATATGGCTTCGAAATCAATTTGAAGTACGATAAAAACAAACTATTGTACAAAAAAAGCGCAAGCTTGCTGCAAGGGTTCTCCGTTCCGATTGCTCCTGAGGCTGGCCTTGTCGTGTTCGCGCATACGAAGGTTGGCAAGGTTGACGGCCTATCGGGAAAAGTCGAGCTCACAGCAATCACGTTCGAAGTAATTGGCAATAATACGGCAAAGACGACAGTAGAATTAACGCGCGTGAAGCTGGTGAAAAGCGATCTTACTGATACTGTTGTCGAGCCGACAACGAAAGTAGACATCACAGTGCAAGCAGCGGGAAATTCCGGAACATTCAAGGATATTGCTGGTCATTGGGCCAAAGAAGGGATAGAACGCGCTGTCAATATGGGACTTGTAAGCGGTTACGGTGATGGAACTTTCCGTCCGGATTTGAAGATTACGCGCGCGGAGTTCGTTGTCATGGCCGCGAGGGCGTTTGATTTCGAAGCTAAAGGCGGTATGTCGCTAAATTTCAGCGATGTAGATAAGATTCCTGTATGGGCAAGGTCATATATCTCGGAAGCGGAGCAAGCTGGACTTATTAAAGGCTACGCGGATGGTAGCTTCCGTCCGAACCAATTGATTAGCAGGTCCGAAATGGCTGTCCTGATTATGAGGCTGTACGACGGCGAGCTTAACCCGAACGCTAAGGTCTCATTTGCCGATAAGCAGCATATTAAACCATGGGCGCTTCCGTCCGTCGCTGCCGCCGCTGATTTGGGAATAATTAAGGGCAAGAACGGTAATCGTTTCGCGCCTACGGATTCTGCTACTCGGGCTGAAGCGACGATTATGCTGCTTCGTCTGATTGATGCAAAGAGGTGATACTTGATATTCAGTAAATGAAACTAAATGGCAGAAATGTCGTTTGATTTTTTTACTGTTTACACTCTCGACACATGTGGAGTGCTTAATATTGATGGTTCGAAGCGATTAATTGAGATCTATTCGAGGGGGATATAAGTATGAAACTACATTCATTCAAAAAAATCATCACAAATATTGAATTGCTTACAATTTGTTTTGGAAAAAGTTCAAAAAAACGAAAAAACTTTGGAAGTTGAATCTATCAGAGTAAATCCTTTTAACATAAGTAAGGCATTTAAATCTTTACATGAAGACGATCAAACCTACGTTAAAATGCTATTTAAAATAGATGATTCAATTGCAAAGGTCTTTTTCGCTAGGAAAATACTAATAATTGAGGGTGACACAGAAGATATTGTGTTCAGAGAGACAATCAATAGAATGAGCGAGGATAGAAGGAAAGATGTGACTTATAATTGGGAAATAGTTAAAGCAAGAGGTAAAGCGACTATTATTTCTCTTGTAAAGTATTTGAAGGCAATGGGCTTTCAACCGTACGTAGTTCATGACCTAGATATTGGAACGGAACATGCTATGAAGTTTAATGAACCAATCCAAGTAGCCGTTGGAAGTGTAATTCACGTGTTTCCACTAGCAAACTGCATTGAAGATGTGCTAGGATATCCTGCTCCTTCAAGTAATAAACCAGTCAAAGCGTATAAACATATCTTAACTACTTGGAATCAAGATTGGGAAAGTGTTACTGAAGATTGGAGAAAAATTGTAGAAAGTATATTTTTCAGCTCGAATGAAGGACAAGAATCCGTGGATGTCGTATTGGAAGAGATATCAAGAATTTGGGAAGCTGCACCTGCAAGCGAGTAGTCTGAAAGTAGGCACGCTTTCTTATTTTATGAGATCATGGAAGAAGATAAGAAACATGGAAAATATGTCGGTCCGCTTCCCTATGGATTGTTACAAAGTGATTCAAGAGCCCAGATCGAAGCCAAGCAGGGCACACCCACGAGGATAGCCGAGGAGTTGGATAACTATTATTTGGATGGCCTCATGTGGACGGCAGCCTTTGAGGGGGAAAGGTTTCAATTTCTGAAGTTGGCTGTTCCAACAAACGGCAAGCGAAAATATGGCCTCTGCCCATGATGCATTGCCGAACCGACACAAAGGTTGAACGTTCTTTCCAAGCTGATTTGCGATTAATGGATATTAGTCGTTATACATACGGCCATTAGGGCAGAAGCCTTTGCTCCCTTTGGGGACATGTTGAGCCTGCGACAGGAACGAAATACTTTTGTTTTTCAATAACGTCATATTCAGAAGCCATCGAGACGGTGGACGGTTATTATCAGAAAAAAGTTTGCTCCACACGCAACGAATTCATCACGTTGTGTGCATTGAGCGAAGCGAAAGGAATGGAATTAAGCATGAAAGAACCATCTGAACAGCTCATTGAGATGCTTGGCCATCCGTACAATCCTAAGAATGTTCAAGCTTTGCTGCAATCATTCGGCGTCAAGCGAATGCCGACTCCGAACAGCTATTTCAGCGATGATATCATTTGGTCGGTGAAATCATCGATACGCATCGATATTTATCGCGCTCCAAAAATAAATGATCTAACTGGACTTCAATATACAACTCAAGATGGATGGATCATTGGCGCCTTACATTTTCTTGCACCCGGGTCGGATGATAGAATTAAAGCTCCGTTTCCCGGAAAGCTTCCCAATGGAATCACGATGAGCTCAATACCGGATGAGTCGATAAAGGCATATGGTCAACCTGAACTGGATGAAGAATGTGACTGGCCTGGATTTTCCGGTCGAATTTTGGCATGGCGCAAGCCGGGCATAAATATCGTAATTGAATATGCGGATAGTGAGATCGATAGAGTGATGAGAAGCTACACGGCCTGTTTAATTGGCTGCATAGGTGCCTGGCGAGACGATAATCCGGAGGTCTATGCTCCCTGATTGCATGTCGACAATTTCTAGTTGGGTAGACGTGGAATCATTAAATTCACATATCGGTAGGGCCGTCCTCACCAAATATCTCGGGTACAGATATTTATTAAGCCAAAAGTTTAGAAACCGACACACAAGTCATGTGGAGTGCTGTGTGTCGCTCGTAAGGAAGTAGTAGTTAAGAGCCGCATTTACCTGTGTATTGAAGTTCGAATGTATTTGAATCTACCGCTATGATCTGCATCGGTGAGTCCGTTATATTCTTCTTGCTTAAAACAGGGGTTTACACGTTAATTAACCGTCCGGGGGTGGACGGTTTTTCTTACGTTCAAAAAAGGACCTCATCGTGATGTTTGTGTTCAACGCCTCATAGATATTTGCAGGGTACATTTTCCTATAATGATGATATGATTTAGATAATCTACTTACTTATTGTGCTCTTGCAGATTGGGGTTTGGTTCATAATGAGGGGAATTCTCCGATTCGGTTCTCGTACTATCTTGTTTTATATAATTGCTGCCCTTGTTATTGGTTCGGTTGTAAGCTATGTCGTCGTCCCTGCACCGGACTCCCCTAAGTTCCAAAGTGAAAAAGGCATTCTGGATTTAACGCAGGCTCATGTCAGTGAGAACCCGGTAAAGTTAAAAGGGGAGTGGGCGTTCTATTGGCAAGAGCTGCTGTCGCCTGAGGACATACAGAATCGCTTAGCAAGGGACGGAAATCATGATCGCTGGATCAGCATCCCTGGCTCATGGTTAGGCTATCAATTAGATGGTCAGCGGCTGAACGGTACAGGCTTTGCAACCTTTCGGGTGGTCATAAAGCTTAGCGAGCAGGATAGGAATGAGCGGCTTGCTCTGCGGATGCCTACCATCTTTCATGCGTATAAATTATGGGTTAATGGCGAGCTGTTGGCAGAGGTTGGTGTGGTTGGGCAGGACAAGAGCAGCGTGACACCGCATCTGGCAACGAAGCTGGTGTTCTTTCAGCCCGAAAATGACAGGGTAGAGCTGGTTATGCAAGTAGCCAACTTCCATCATAAGCGAGGCGGCATCACCAAGTATATAGAGCTCGGCGGCAGTGATGTGTTAACGGTTAGGACAAATCTGAGAATCGCCGCAGAAATGTTCACCACCGCAGGCCTGCTTGTGATTGGCGTATATCATCTGCTATTGTTCGGACTGCGACGCAAAGACAGGGCTCCATTGTATTTTGGTCTGTTCACCACGTTGTCCGGTATCCGATCCTTGCTGGTCGGCGAGCTCTTACTCACACAATTGTGGCCATCTTTTCCATGGGGATTGCAGTTCAAGATCGAATACCTGATTCTTTGCAGCATTGGTTATATCATGACGATGTACTTTGATAGCATTTTTCCGAATTATGTGTCGCGTTGGTTTCATCTTGTCACGCGGATCGTTACCGGCGCATTCTGTATCGTTGTTGTGGTGACCCCTGCACTTCTATATACCAAAATGTTAATGATGATCGGTGTGATGGTTTTTCTGCATATGGTTTATCTGATGGTTGGTCTAGTCAAAGCGGCTATGCGGCGTATGGAGGGAGCGCTAATCTTCCTGCTCGTGTCGGTGGTTGGTTTAGTTACTGTCGTCAACGATTTTTTATATTACAACGAATGGTCGCTGATCGGAAATACATCTCCGCTTGGTTTGTTGGTGTTTACGATCGCACAGATGATTCTGCTTTCTTCGAGATTTACGAGGGCGGCATCCAACGAGGAGAGGATTGCACGTGAACTGCAGGACGCTAACAACAAGCTGACCGAAATGAATATGAATTTGGAACGAACCGTGCAGGAGCGCACACAGGCCTTATCCACTGCTCATGATGATCTCCGCACGTCGTATGACCGGTTGCTTCACTCCGAGGAAGGGAGGAAGAAGCTCCTTGCCTATATAACGCACGATTTGCGTATGCCGCTGTCCAGTATGCTTGGTTATGTAGAAGCTGTGCAGGACAGGGTCAAGCCGGAACGTAATGAACAGTACTTGAAGTATATCCGGGATAACACGATAAGGGTTAACCGCATGATCGAGGAGTTGTCCTTCTTGTCGCATTTGGAGACGGGACAAGTCTCGTACCGAATGGAGCAGGTTCATGTGGTTGACTTCTTGCGCCGGTTCTATGAACAATATGAGCTAGTTGTGCGTGACGCAGGGTTGGATTTCACGCTGGATTTCAGAGATATGGAAGATCAACGCCCTAACGTGCTTGTTGTCGAAATGGATGCGCAAAGATTAGAGCAGGCATTGTTTAATCTAGTGTCGAACGCGATGAAGTTCACTTCTAGCAGTGGGTCGGTGCGTATTGCATTAGCTGTTGAAGAAGAGGATCATATCCGCCGTGCAATCATTAGCGTGCAAGATTCAGGCATAGGTATTCCCCCAGAGCAGCTCGAGCAAATCTTCGATCGCAATTACAGGTATGATCGACCGGGCCTGGAGAAGGGTATAGAGGGCAGCGGGCTCGGGCTGGCGATTTGCAGGGAAATCGTCCAAGCGCATGGAGGGACGATTCGAGCGGAGAGCGACGGCAAGACGGGGGCAATATTCTATGTATCGCTTCCTTGTATTCTTGTATTGTAGAAGAAAGAAGGTGACAGCATGATGGACATGCACAAAATTATGATCGTCGATGATGATCCCAATATATGCGAGATTGTTCAGGTGTATTGCGAGCGTGAAGGCTTCATATGCTCCTACAGCTACAGCGGGGCAGAAGCCATGAAACTGCTTGCGTCGTTCGAGCCGGATTTAATTGTACTGGATGTATTGTTGGCTAATGAAAACGGCATAGATTGGTGCAGAAACGCACGTATCTTAACGAATGCGCCGATCGTGTTTCTGAGCAGCCGTGAGGAGGACGAGGTCAAAATCAGCGCATTATCCTATGGCGGCGACGATTATGTGACCAAGCCGTTTAGTCCAGGAGTACTCATGGCCAAGATCAAGGCTCACCTTCGCAGAGTGTCGACGGGCAGAAGGGAACAACTGCTAGAGTTACCGGGTTTGACGCTGGATTACTACGCACAGTCCGTCATCACGGGTAGTGAAACTATTTTTTTAACGAAAAAAGAGTTCAGTCTACTGTCCTATTTGGCACAAAACGTTAACCGTGTCGTCACTGTCGATATGTTGTTTCAGCTCATCTGGGGAATGGAGAGTCTGGAGGATACGAGAACCGTCGCTGTACACATCAGTAACTTACGTAAGAAGATCGAGGCTGACCCTGTCAATCCTGAGAGAATCATTACGATTCGGGGGGCCGGATATATGCTGGTTGCCAGAAGTGCGTTGCAAGCGAGAACATAGCGTTAAGGTTGGTAGTGTGACCACGACTGCCGCTAACACACTACAGCTAGAAGGGATAGAACCAAGCTGCCTTGATTGTAGTGAGCTGAACCGTATCATAATTAAAGCGAAATCCGTGGCAGACGTTCTGGAGAGAATCCCAGACTTCATGCCAAACAACCTCCAATTCCACCTATGATAAAGTGGAGATGGAGGTTGTTTTTATATGAAAAATTAGTAATAAGTGGAAATCGAAAAGTTATAAATGGGCCTTTGGGAAAACCCCTTCGGGATTTTGGGAAATTAACGTAGCAATTGCAGTACGCCTTGCGGCTGTTGGTTGGCTTGAGCCAACATAGATTGTGCTGCTTGAGTAAGAATGTTGTTCTTAGTGAACTCCATCATTTCCTTCGCCATATCCACGTCGCGGATACGCGACTCAGCGGCAGTAAGGTTTTCAGAAGCAGCTCCAAGGTTGTTAATGGTGTGATCCAAACGATTTTGGTATGCACCTAATTTGGAGCGTTCGGCGGATACAGCATTAATGGAATTGTCTAGTACTGCAATTGCTCCAGAAGCTTTAGTAGCATCCGAAACATCAAGGGAGTACTCAACATTAACGTTATCAGTGCCATTATTGGTTTGTTTCGTAGTTGTCCAAGCAGCGCCTGTAATCACTTTTCCACTTTTATCTTTAATTACTGCAGATGTATCAGAAGAAGTTAAACCGAGAGCACTTGCACGCATGTCTGCAACATTCATGGACAAGGACTGACCTTGGTTTGCTCCGACTTGCATCGACAAGGATTTGTCCTCAACACCGCCTTCAACTGTAAAAGCGGCTTGACCATTCGTGTTTGCGCCAATATTTACTTTGAGGCCATTTCCAAAATCGATCGTGGAGTTGGCTGCAATATCAGATTTCTTAGTTGTATCACCAGTTGTTGTATTTGTCAGCGTAGCGGTTTTCGTTGTTGCGGCAGTAACGCTAAATCCATGTGTTGTAGGGCCAGTAAGTGTACCGATAGTAAGATCTACGCCATTACCCAGGTTATAAGTGCCGCCATCCTCAAACGTTAACGTTTGCGTGCCAACCACAACGCCGCCATTGGCATCGTGGACTGTTGCAGTATAAGCATTTGCGGTACCAACGGTAAGGTCAAAAGTGTTAGAAGCGCTATACGTTGTACTATCAGCACGTGTATCAATGCTTACTCCGTTTGCGAAGGTAACTGTGCTGCCGGCAGTAAAGGTTACGTCAGGTCCGCCGTCAAATGATGCTGCAAGCTCATTAGTGACAGTAAAGCTATCAGTTCCATTGATAATTGTGTTACCAACGCCGTGGGCAATCGTGAAATCTCCAATTGTTACACTACCTGCAGCAGCACCTGCAGCAATAGATGTAGTACCTACAGTGCTGCCGCCTTGACTTAATGTAACCGTGCTGCTTACATCAAATGTTTGGTGATTTCCGGCTGCGTTAGCTCCAGTTAATGTGGTATTAACGCCAGTAGCGGTTTTAAAGCTTACACCGAAGTCATTAGATGTTCCCAATGCCTTGAATTGATAATTTTGTACGTTGTTATCAAGAATAACTTTGTCTGTTAAAGCTGTAGTGCCGTCGGTATCCATTAATTGAACACTAAAAATACCGTTGCCTTCATCTGCATAAGCAAGTTGATATCCTACTCCATTGCTCAGTGCCGAAGAATTATCTAAACTCAAAGTAAGGGCACCAGCCGCACCTGCGGCAACAGTACCATTGTTTACCGCACCTAAAACGCCTACAGTTTTTATATCAAAGCTTCCAGACACTGGGTTGTTACCTGTAACCGTAATACCATCGGCCGTAAGGCCTGTATTGGCACCGGTGAATGCCCCGGTTGCAACAGAATCTGTTCTTGTAATTGTTACTTCATGTGCACCGTTAGCCAAAGTAGAAGTAGGAGCAATCGAAACGCCTGTTACAGAGCCGACCGGAGTATCAAGCAATGCATTCTTCGTTTGCGTTTGGCCAATACGAATTTCATAATCGCCGCTGTTAAGACTTGAGTTTGCCCCAACGCTAACGTTTTTAATTGCATTATCAGCAGTATGGGTTGCGGATTTCGTTACAGTGTCTGTAACATCTACTGTATAATTTCCTGCCTTCAGAGAACTGTTCTTATCTAAGTCCGGATTCGAAATAGTCGTCGTTCCCGCATTGAAAGGATTAGTGGTTTTATCAATCGTTACAACACCGGATTTTTCCGAAATATCCCCATTTAACAGTTTTTTCGTGTTGAACTCGGTCGTATTACCAATACGGTTAATTTCAGCTGATAATTGGTTGATTTCCTTCTGAATTTCACCGCGGTCATCAGCAGTGTTCGTATCGTTGGCAGCTTGCGTTGCGAGTTCTTTCATACGTTGAAGGATGCTATGTGTTTCGGTCAAAGCTCCTTCCGCCGTCTGAATCAGGGATATCGAATCTTGCGCGTTGCGCTGTGCTTGATCCAATCCGCGGATTTGTGCTCGCATTTTTTCGGAAATCGCAAGACCTGCAGCGTCGTCGCCCGCACGGTTGATACGAAGACCGGAAGACAATTTCTCTAAAGATTTTCCTGCTGCTCCTGTGTTGCCTGCTAATTGCCGATGGGTGTTCTGTGCTGCAATGTTGTGGTTAATTCTCATTTCTCATTACCTCCATGTGGTGTGTTTTAGGTGCCTATCCGTTGGCATCCTTTGAAGCGCATACCCTGTACTCACAAGTCGTTGATGGATTGCGCGCTAATCCAAAACAAGGATTTGTAAGTCAAACTGTTATCTTCCTTGACTTCACCACTCGTCCTTAAGTGGCAGGAGCATCGACCTTTTTTGCCGTTTCTAAGGCTATATTGTTTTCTTCCCATAACTCTCCACGAACAATAGAAATATGCTTTGGTGCTTCAATCGCCAAACGTAAATGGCCTTCATCGCTCTTAATGACCTTTACCATAATGTTGTTGTCGATCAGCACATATTCTCCGGGTCTTCTCCCTAACACGAGCATTAGCTCATCCCCTTATCCCGCTCAGTAAATTGACATAAAAAAATGAGCAAACAAACCACTGTCATTCTTCCTCCTGAAGAATGACGGCGACTCATTTGCTCATCCTAAGTCTCGTAATTATTAAATAAGTATTCATTTGTAAAAAACTACATTTAAACAGCAAAAAGACGAATAAATAGGCATCTGTTTCAAATGTTCTTCCTTGAAACTACATGCGTATTTACTCGTCCATGAGTAATCGAATATGAGATTAATTTATATATCGACAATGTATTTGAAATGTTTAGTCTTTTTGAAAAAAAAATTTGAAAGTTATTATCCTAAATTACGAAAGCCTATGGTTTCAGTTGTTTGTGAAAAATGGGATAGGGCATCTCATAGGCTTTTGCCCATACGAAGCAAGTCCTTGTTTAAATATCTAAGGAAAGCTGCAAGTAAATAAAAGGGTCACTACTGTTGCATAAATCTTTAGAATTATTTAGTCGGAAAATTCCGGAAGTAATTCTCCGCGAACGATAGAGATATCTTTTGGCGCTTCAATAGCCAAGCGTAAGTGCCCCTCTTCACTTTTAATTACCTTTATGATAATTTTTTCGTTGATTACTATGTATTGTCCGGGTTTTCTTCCAAGAACCAGCATCAGACTCACTCCTTTACAGTGAAGGACCTTTATATGATTTGAACTTATTTTACGAGAATTATCATTTATTCAATTCAATTGAAGTTTCCAAATTGCCTCCTGCAGCATTAAAATTCTACCATCCCCATAACCCTTAATGAGAGTCTGACTTTGTATTCTCGCTTGCTGTATAGGCAGCAGGGAGGGGGAAGCTCAGTAGCAACGCTAAAAACAAGCTGACCATTCGCCTTTTCATAAAGTTTTTCCTCCATGTATATTATCATGATAGATTAGCCCATTAATGAAACTCAAAGAAAACTTTAAGTTCGTGCTAGAGATAAAGCATACCAAAGAAAAAGATTACAAAGATAATTGGCTGTAAGAACGTAGATTCGATACGATATGAAGCGATTGTAACAGATGTCGCGGCAAAGCGGTCGCTTCCCGCATACGGGCCATGTGGAGTGTTTAATATTTAAGGTGCTAACAATGGTTGAGATGTAGCTGTATCGCTCGTACACGTTATGACATGCTGGATTGGTACTTGGCTAAATTAGCCTTGGATGTTTTGATTTCACGCGGAGGGAATTGTGTGTAGTTTATGGGATTGAGGGGATTATCGGGGAGTATCAGGTTTCGCGTCGCCACGGATAGCGACAATGGATAGTTTCCTTCTTTATAACCGGGCCCGCAGATACCTGCGGGCTGTTATGCTATGGTACAGAGCTCAGGTGAACAACTGGGCCGCGTCCTGCTGGTTCCCGTAGATCATGAAGTCTGTAGGTGACATCGAGGTGTATTTTTTGAATACCCGGAAAAAGTAAGAGGTGTCATAGTAGCCTAAATAGTTTGAGATATTGGAGATGGACATGTCGGAGTTCAACAACAGGTYACATGCTTCTATCACGCGCAATTGATGGATGTATTTGATCGGCGATTGTCCGATAACCTCTCGGAATACGGCGATCGTATAGTTCGGTGACCGCTGAATTAATCGTGCCAGATCCTTGATCTCAATCTGTTCGCGGTAGTGGTCTAGCAAATAGTGTTTTATCCTATCGGCATATTTCGTTTTGATCGGTATAACCTCGGGCTTCTCTAGTTCTCTTGCGATGATGCCAATCAGCTCTTGCAGGATGCCGTGGCAAATGAAGGTTCTAAAGTTCTCCCTCTGCCGCGTTTCCTCAAACAAGCGTTCAAATCTTCGATGCACGTACTGAAGCCTCCACAGCTTGAAATGTACAAATTTCTTTTCGTGAAGAAAAGGAATGAATGGCATAGCATCAGCTTCATAGTTGAAGATGATCGTAAACTTTTGGTGTGGGCCGGAAGGGTGATTTTCTCCGGCGCGACGCGAGCCATGTGGGATAAACAAAAAGTCTCCCCGTTCACCGGTATACTCTTCGTTTTCGATCCTGTAAGTAACTTTGCCCTCCATGACAAGAACAAGCACATTGTAATTGATAACCTCGGAATGCGTACGCCAATTCGGGATGAAATCGTCAAAATGTACAGCTCTAATTGTCAGCATAAGCATCACCCGTTTTGTGAAAATAGTTGCCTTTATTATAGCATTGATAATTATCTTAATGTAAACGAAAACATGTTGAAATCTTCAAGTTAGTGTTGAAATGTACATCTTCCGGAGATTATGTACATCGACAAAGAAAAAGGGTGACTCTTATACTGAAGATAATGCTTAAAGAAGGCGTTAAGAACGACTAATAATCGTAGTAAAGGAGATTGAACGATGCGAGTATTGCTGCTTGATCTTGATTCCACCAGACCTGACCATCTTGGCTGTTACGGGTACCATAGGAATACCTCCCCCCATATTGACCGGATTGCCGCCGAAGGAGTCCGTTTCGATAATTATTACACGTCCGATGCGCCGTGCTTCCCCTCTAGAACGGCGCTTATGACAGGGAGATTCGGCATTCATAACGGGGTTGTCGGTCACGGAGGGACAGCTGCGGATGTGCGCCATGAAGGCGAATCCCGCGATTTCCGCAGCAGGCTGGCCAGTGAAAGCTTCCCTTCGCTGTTCCGCAGCGCGGGGATGAAAACCTCACTTGTCAGCCCGTTCGGAGAAAGGCACACCGCCTGGACGTTCTATGCCGGATTCAATGAAATTTACAATACGGGCAAGGGCGGCATGGAGTCGGCCGAGGAGGTGACACCGGTCGTGCTCGAGTGGCTTGAGCGCAATGCCGAGCAGGATGATTGGATGCTTTACGTAAATTATTGGGACCCGCATACGCCATATCGTGCGCCGGAGGAATTCGGGAACCCGTTCAAGGACGATCCGCTCCCGGAGTGGATTACCGATGATATATTTGCAGCGCACCGAGAAAAGGTGGGACCGCACAGCGCGCACGAGATCAACATGTATAACAACCGTGTCTCGCCCCAATATCCCCGTCATCCCGGGGAGCTTGTGGATCGCAATGATCTCCGCCGTATGATTGACGGGTACGATTGCGGTGTGCGCCATATGGACGATAACATCGGTATGATTCTGAACGCGATGGAGAAGAAAGGCATTCTGGACGATACCGTAATTATTATAACGGCTGATCACGGAGAGAATATGGGCGAGCTTGGCATCTACGGCGAACATGGTACGGCAGACCAAGCGACATGCCGGATCCCGATGATCATCCGCTGGCCGGGCTGCATAGCGGGTCATGTGGATAGAGGCCTTCACTACCATCTGGATTTGCCGCCGACGATGGCGGAGCTGTTGGGACTTCAGCAGGCGCCGAGCTGGGACGGCCGCAGTTATGCCGACTCGATACTGACGGGCGAAGATACGGGACGCGACAGCCTCATTATTTCGCAATGTGCACATGTGTGCCAGCGCAGCGTAAGGTTCGACGAATGGCTATACATCCGCACCTACCACGATGGCTATCATTTGTTCGACAAAGAGATGTTGTTTCATATCAAGGATGACATTCATGAGCTGCATAACTTGGCTCCCGCCCGCCCTGACATATGCAGAGAGGCTGCATACCGCCTGCTCGACTGGCATGATCAGATGATGATGTCGATGGAGCACGATGTTGACCCGCTCTGGACCGTCATACGAGAAGGCGGGCCTTATCATGCCAAGGGCAATCTCAGCGAATATGCCGAAAGACTTATCGAGTCGGGCAGAGGACGTTATGTGGAGGAATTGAGAAAGAGACATCCACAAGAGAATTAGCAGTGAAAATGTTGAAAAAATTAATGTTTGAAGAAACGCCAGCAGTCCTTTTAAATCAATTTTCATGAGAGAGTTGTTCACTTTAGTGAAAAAATAATTTGAAGGATTTCTGGTGGCTTTCATGTGGAGGGAGACGAAGGAGTGGAACAAATGAAATCCTGCTGTGCGGCAAGCAGGCTGCAAGCGAACATTGAGCACAGTGTTATAGCGGTCAAAGCACCGTCACAAACTGCCGTTCCGGAGCCGGATCACATCGACTTGGATTGGGCTATCATACCAGGCGGTTCCTTCGAAATGGGAACAATGACTAGCGAAGGGTTTCCAAGCGATGGTGAAGGTCCGGTTCGGAGGGTGGAACTCGAAGCCTTCAAAATCTCGACTTGCCCCGTGACGAACGCGCAGTTTCGGGCATTCGTGGATGCAACCGGATATCGAACTGAAGCAGAAAGCTATGGATGGTCATATGTCTTCCATTTGCTGGTATCAGACGAAACGAACATCAGGGTTAAAAATGTACCTCGGCAAGTCCCCTGGTGGCTTGTCGTTGATGGAGCAAATTGGAACAACCCGGAAGGGCCGGATTCGAGCATTGAGGGTCGTATGGATCATCCGGTCGTTCATGTCTCTTGGAATGATGCCGCGGCGTTCTGCTCCTGGTCTGGGACAAGACTGCCGACGGAAGCGGAGTGGGAATATGCGGCACGAGGCGGTTTACAAGGCAGGACCTATCCTTGGGGGGACCTGCTCAAGCCGGACGGTAGGCATATGTGCAATATATGGCAGGGAAAGTTCCCAATTAAAAATAATGCAAGCGATGGTTATATCGGTACTGCTCCTGCTCAGTCGTTTGATCCGAACGGTTACGGACTGTATAATATGGCAGGAAATGTATGGGAATGGTGTGCGGATTGGTTCAGTCCTGCCTATCACCGTCAAACGTCTTCAGTGAATCCACGATACACACATGATACAGGCAAAAGGTCGATGAGAGGCGGCTCGTATCTGTGCCATCGCTCCTACTGCAACCGCTACAGGGTAGCGGCGAGAAGCGGCAATACACAAGACAGCTCAACGGGCAACATTGGCTTCCGCGTGGCCGCGGACCTAGTCCCTAAAGTAACTTAACGGCTATCGAAACGGAATAAATGGAGTATCTTAATACCCTCACGGTAACGGTGAATATTATGCCATGTGATCATGGAGTTTAAAATCACGATTAACCGGAGGATTTTTTGTCGTCGCTCTTGTGCTGAAGCGTTCGGCGCGCAGGCGAGCCTGCTGCGAATTTTCTCCAATAAATTAAATAATCAACTGGAAAATATCATGCCTGATTACCAGAGGTTGGCGCTGGAGAATGAGAAGGATATCGATCTAATTCAGGGTTGTTTTTTCAACTGTTGGAGCAATGGTCAAGGCATCATAATCGAGATGAAAGAAAGAGCCGCTTGCTACTTATTTGAATATTTTCCGAATCGAAAAAGCGAAGCTACTGCTGCTGTATTCGCATCTGAAGGTGTATGAGGTCGCGGACATGTCGGCTGTACCTACTGCCTTGTTTTGACAATTGTTTGAATGGAGAAATCATGTTATCCGTTAGTCAATTCCCTATGGGGGCAGAAGATGAACGATATGTTCATTTCTGTCCTTTTTTGTTTTAAAAATAATGAGAAAGTGAGGAGTTAGAAAAATGTAATCGACGAAGTTTAGAAACAGATGAACCTAGATGGATGGCGATAGAAGATTTGGGAAGTGTTAAATCTCCTCCACCTGGTGTAAATTGGTCGCCAAGGGTTGCGGAGGCATTAGCCAGAATCCATACCAATAATATGCATAGAGGTCAAGAGATGCTGTGGCTCCCCCATGCTGATGGTCATTATTTATGGTGTTCCTCTATTTGCCTTCCAATCAGTTTCCTTGGCAATGTCAAATAGCCCACTTATGATTTAATGAATTAGGAGCGGTCGGTTTTGCTTAAAGATGAATAGCTTCCTCCTATGTATTTTTTAATTTTAGCTCTCGCAAGTGGAGTCGTTCATTAATATACAGGAATAACAAATGTTATCCATTATTAAACTCCAATTTATTTCTAGCGCTGATATTAGTGATGAGTTGAACTTATCCACATTTCACTTCAAATACATAACGCTGCAATCCCATTGGCAACGATGAAGTCAAAGGTTCGAACCCAGCGGAATCCATAATAATTAAAGCCTTTAAACACAGCATATCGGGTGTTTAAAGGCTTTTGTATGGTGAGTAGGTTTAGAAATCTAGTTCGAGGTCGCATTTGCACTTTTTTTATTATTCGGTTGCGTTTTGATATGGATTGCATAGGGTGGACGAGCCGCTATAGGAATGTAATAATTGACTTTAGGCAAATAGATATTTAGAATTTTAAAGGGAAAAATGTTTACATTTAGTGAAGTTACAGAAACGAGACTAGGAAATGAGGTTTAAAATGAAGAAAGAAAATAAACAGACAGCAGTATTGGTCGCGGTGCTGCGAGGACTCATCGTTGTCATTGGTGCTTTTATTACGGCCTATGGCCTTGAGGCAGTATTAATTCCGAACAACGTATCGGACGGCGGCGTGACGGGCCTTAGCATCGTAGGATCGAATCTTTTCGGGTTGCCTTTGGGACTTCTCATTGCGATTCTGAATATACCGTTCGTATATTTAGGGTATAAACAGATTGGAAAAAGCTTCGCGATATATTCCGTGATCGGTATTGCTTCACTGGCCGTGGGTACCGTCGTTATGCACCATATTACTCCGATCGTAGAAGGTGATACGCTCCTCGTCACCGTTGTCGGAGGCATCATTATCGGTTTGGGAATGGGTCTTGCTCTTCGGAACGGCGGCGCACTGGATGGCATTGATATGCTGGCGGTATTGCTTTCCCGGAAGCTTCCTTTCGGTACAAGCGATCTTATCTTATTCCTGAACGTATTCGTATTTATCGTCGTCTCGACCGTATTTGGCTTGCAGGGTGCTATACTATCGGGTATTGCTTATTTTATAGCTTCCAAGGTGATACATATCGTCGAAGAAGGCCTCAGCGGAGCTAAAACGTTTAAGATCATTACCAAACATCCTGAAAGCATGATTGACACTATTCGCGATCGCTTGGGTCGCGGCGCTACGTATAGCGTGGTGCAAGGCGGCTATTCCAATGAGCATTTTAAAGAAATCACATGCGTCATTAACCGTCTGGAAGAGCGGAAAATGAAAGAAATTATTCGTGAGATTGACGAAAATGCTTTCATCATGGTGTATGAGGTTGCTGAAGTAAAAGGTGGCAGCTTTAAGAAAAAGGACATCCACTAAAATATTTCAAAGGCGACATTCTAGGAATGAGCTCGGTACTATACCGGACTCATTCCTTTTTATTTTGCCTTCACTAAGTTAAATCGAGTGCGGCGATAACCTTAGCGCCCTTTTTAATCTATCGTCCATAAAAAAATTTTTTATTGTGAAAAATAATAGGCTCTTCGATTGTATTACTAATGTAAGGGCGAGATCAGAAACAACGAATAGAATATTTGAATTTCAACTAAAAACTCTACGAGGTGAAAGAAATGAAAACAAAATTCAAAATGATTACTATGTCCACTATTACCGCATTATCATTAACCTTTGTAGGTCATAGCTATGCAGCTGCTAACCCTTTCTCGGATATAACGAATATCGCGGTAAAGGATAAAATTGTTGCTCTACAAGAGCAAGGCTTAGTCCATGGTATTTCGGACGACTTATTTGCCCCTAATGATACCATCACAGCGGCACAAGGCATTCAGCTTATTGTTAATGCTGCGAATCTGAATCTAGATCTAGTAAGATTCCTTGTAGAACCTAAAGCTACGGATTATTTCAAAAACGCAGAAAACAATGCCTGGTATGCGAATGCCTTAATTACGGCTAGCGTTAATGGAGTCGTACTGCCAGCCGATTTGAATCTTAACAAGAAATGGACGCGTGAAGAGTTCACTCACCAGCTTATAAGCACGATTGAAACGCATAGCAATCTACCAAAGATTAAGCTTGTTCCTGCCCAGATTAACGATAGCACGGATATAACCATTGATTATGATGGATCCATCCAGCGAGCGCTTGCTTATAGCGTAGTGAAATTAGATGAACAAGGGAACTTCCATCCTAAAGCTGAAATCTCTCGCGCTGAGGCAGCGGAACAAATCTACAATGTACTCGAATACATTAAGGCACATCCTGCTCCATCGCCACAACCAGATCTAGAATCAAAAACAAACTCAAAAAGATCACCTTCGTCAACAAGTCCACAAATACCAGGAACAAAATAAGATCTACAAAATCGGTTTTCTCAAAATGATAAAGCGATCTCCCTGATCATGGGGGATCGCTTATTTTTGACTTTAATGAGTATTAACTTTTTTATAAAAGTGAGTGTTCCTCTTTGGAGCTCGATTCATGGTAAGATTCGCCTTCGATAACGATTTCAGGCAGACTCTGACCATTTCTTGTATGAGTTGTTATATGGATTCCGACCCGAGAGTTTGGTTCGCGGGAGGGCACGAAGCGGGGTGAATTTCGTCCCCAAACATTGGATGCCATATGATTAGAACCTATGAGTTTTGTAAGGCGAAGAGAACTCACGCTGATGGCTTTCGCCCAATTAAGGTTTGCATTCAATGAATACAATATAAAACTTAAAATAATAAACATTCCAGACGTAGCAGCTTGGTTGCTGCTACCTGGAATGTTTATTTATCAAAATTATAAGGTTGAAATTGCTCGTGAGAGTACTTTGTATTTCTCATAGCGATCCTGATAGAGGGACGTATTAGATTCACTTGGGTAAAATATCCGCAGCGGTTTGACAAGTATGTTTACGGCTTCCTCATAAGTTTGGTAAACCCCGGAAGCTTTTCCAGCGAGAATGATGTTACCCATCGTTCCAGCTTCACTAACGTTTAATCTCTCTACAGGACAATTCATAATGTCAGCTTTAATCTGTAGCCACAGGTCGGATTTAGCCCCACCGCCTACCGCGCGCAGCGACTCAATAGGAATGCCCGCTTCCGCAAGGCATTCGAGGTTGTAGCGCATTTCATACGTAACACCTTCCATTAAGGCTCGGTACAGATGGGTCGAATCTGTATCAAATGATAATCCATAAATCGTACCCTTGGCTTCGGGATTCATGTATGGCGTACCTGATCCGGCAAAATGAGGAATCACGAGCAAATCGGTAGGTGATGCTGCAGATGTTGAATTCAAATAGTCGTAAACGTTAATGCCTAATTTGCGGGCTTCTGCTTCGGCGATTTGACCGAACTTGTCTCGGTACCACCGAATAAGGGAACCGCCAGTAAAATTGAAGGCATATGTCAAATATAAACCTTCAATGACATGCGGTGCGCAATTGAATTGATACTGGAGCATCTTCGTATTCAGAATTGGTGAAGAATAGGCAGGCGTAATACATTCCACGGTTCCGATACCGTCCACCGCATGATTGTTATGTAAAATACCTGCACCGAGAGCTGCACAGGCTTGATCATGGCCGCCGGCTACAACTAACGTTTCTGAACGGAAGCCTAGCGATTGTCTTATTTCATTGCGAATGGGGCCAATGATTTGACCAGACTGAATGAGGTCAGGAAATTTGTGTACTTCAATTCCGGCGGCATTAAACATATCAGAGTCCCATTCTTTTTTGGACACATTAAAGGCCATTGTGCGAGAGGCCAAGGTGTAGTCTGTAACCGAAATGCCCGTGAGTACAAAAGCGATGAAATCGCCAAACGGCATGAACTTCCATACTTTTTGGTAAATCTCAGGCTGGTATTGTTTGATCCACATGACCTTCGGAAGGGAGAACATCGGATGCAGAGGGACTCCGGTAAGCTCCATCGTCCGTTCCTTACCGATTTTTTGTTCAATGATTGCAGCTTGCTCTATACCTCTTGAATCCGTATACAAAATGGCATTGCTTAATACATTTCCATCATGGTCGACGGGAACAACCGTCTCGCCCAAGGAAGAAATGCTGAGGGCGTGAACATTGACGCCGGGAACAGCTAAGAGCACATCCGCGATAACTCGTCTGACGGATTCCCAGACTCGTTCTGGATTTAGCTCAAAAGCTCCTGGTTTAGGCTGTTCCAAAGGGTATTCCATATACGCGGCTGATAGAAGAGTTCCGCCCTCATCAAAGAGCGAAGCCTTACATCCAGTCGTTCCGATGTCGAGTCCCATTAGTGACAATTTATAATCCCTCCAATAATAAGTATATGTTCATTATAAACAATTTTTGTTTGTTTGTATAATAGAAATTTCGAAAATAATCTTTTAAACAAAATAGCTGAAAACTTTGATATATAGCGATATTAATGGGGTTTTGCTATTCGAAATGCTATATTCGAAAAAAACGATTTTTAATATTTAAATTTTGTGGTTGCTTATTACATAGGGATTAACTATAATATGTTTGAAACGAACATTAAGGAATATAGACTGATAGAAAGGTGGAAGGTAATTTGTCTAAAGTCTCCATGGGTGAAATGCTGCGGGATGCTTCTCGTAGGGGCTATGCGGTCCCATGCTTTAACGCAATAAATTTAGATATGGTTCGCGGAATCATTGAGGCCGCTGAGGATGAACAGTCGCCAGTCATCCTATGCCATGCTGAAATTCATTTTAAGTATACACCGCTCGAGCAGATTGCACCCATTATGGTAGAAGCGATGAACCGTGCCAAGGTACCGGTCAGCATCCTTCTCGATCACGGAAAGAGCTTCTCCGCGGTAACGAATGCGATGCATTTAGGCTTTAACGCAATCATGTTTGATGGTTCGGAGTATGAGTATGAAGAAAATGTTCGCAGAACCGCAGAGGTCGTGAAGATTGCTAAAACGCTTGGCGTTTCGGTGGAAGGAGAGCTTGGCTACGTAACTCGGCCAAAAAGCGGCGGCGCGGAAGGTGAAGATGATGATTCCATCATTGACGATACTTCGCTTTATACCGATCCCGAGCAAGCAAGGGAGTTTGTTGAGCGAACTGGTATTGATGCGCTTGCCGCTGCATTCGGTACTGTGCACGGCGTTTATTTGAAAAAACCAGTTTTGGATTTAATGCGCTTGGAGCGAATTCGGAATACGGCCGGTGTTCCGATTGTGATGCACGGTGGGTCTGGATTGTCGGAGGAAGACTTCCATAAGTCGATCGATCACGGTGCGTCTAAAATTAATTATTACACAGGGATGGCGCTTAAGGTTGTTGACCGGGCTAAAGAACGTTTTATCCAGTCCGAAGAGAAGACTTTCTATCACGAATTCATGATGAATGTCATTCAGGACTTTAAAGAAGATGCGCAGCATATTATGCGCACGTTCCGCAGCAGCAACAAAGCGTAATCACCAATAAAACAAGTATATGGGGTGTGTCAAATATGTCCGTTACCGCTCGTTTAAATCGTTTATTTAGTGAACAAGGCAAGTGCTTTGATGTCGCGATCGATCATGGCTTTTTCAATGAATATTCATTCTTGGCCGGCATTGAGAATATGAAAGCAGCAATCGAGACCATTGTACGTGCCAATCCCGATGCGATACAGCTTAGCGTTGGTCAAGCAGAGCATCTTCAAGCTATTCCAGGCAAAGAAAAGCCTTCACTCGTGCTGCGTACAGATGTTGCTAACGTATACGGCACGAAGCTTCCTTCACACTTATTCAGTGAACTCATTCATAATCCGGTTGAACAAGCAGTTCGCCTGGACGCAGCATGTGTCGTTGTAAATCTGCTGCTTCTGCCGGGACAACCGGAGCTTCATCGTCAATGCGTGCAAAATATATCAAAGCTGAAAACGGAATGCGAGCGTTATGGCATGCCACTTATGGTTGAACCGCTCGTTATGCTTCCGAATGAGCAAAAAGGCGGCTATATGGTCGACGGTGACATTACGAAGATCGTTCCGCTTGTTCGTCAAGGTACGGAGCTTGGCGCGGATATTATCAAAGCCGATCCATGCGATAACGTAGAGGATTATCATAAGGTTGTAGAAGCGGCATCAGGCAAGCCGGTATTGCCGCGCGGCGGCGGACGGGCTTCTGACGAAGAAATATTGTCGAGAACTTACGCGCTTATGCAGCAGGGAGCTTCAGGAATTGTATATGGACGCAATGTCATCCAACATAATAATCCAGAGGCGATGACTCGCGCATTTATGGCTGTAGTTCACCAAGGCGCGACGCCTGAGCAAGCATTAGCTATTTTGAAAGGAGCGTAATCGGCATGGCGAAAAAAGTCATTCGCTTCGGCGTTATCGGCTGTGGATTAATGGGAAAAGAATTTGCAAGCGCCTCAGCGCGTTGGTGCCACTTGAGCAATGTGGATTATATTCCTGAGATTACACATGTATGCGATGCGCATCTGCCTGCGACAGAATGGTTCGAGAATAACGTGCCTAGCGTGAAGAAAACCACTTCCGATTACCGCGAGCTCATTGCGGAYCCGGAAGTGGATGCTGTCTACTGCGCAGTGCCGCATAACCTGCATGAGCAATTATATATAGATATCATTAAAGCTGGAAAACATTTGCTTGGTGAGAAGCCATTTGGCATCGATGCAGAAGCCAATCAGTCAATTATGAAAGCAATCGCGGAGAATCCGGACGTGATCGTTCGCTGCTCCTCTGAATTTCCATTCTTCCCTGGAGCACAGCGGATTGTCGAATGGGTTAATCAAGAAAAATTCGGACAAATTATCGAGGTTGAAGCCGGCTTCTGGCATAGCAGTGACCTCGATCCGAACAAAACGATCAATTGGAAGCGTCGTATCGGAACTAATGGTGAATACGGCTGCATGGGTGATTTGGGCATGCACGTCGCACATCTGCCGTTCCGCTTCGGTTGGAAGCCAGCTAACGTAAGGTCACTGCTTAGTAAAATCGTGCAGGAACGTCCGGATGGTAAAGGCGGCATGGCCGCTTGTGAAACATGGGATAATGCGATATTGGCATGTGACGTCAAAACAGATAAGTATAATTTCCCGATGGTGCTTTCCATGAAACGGATTGCTCCAGGTCATGCCAATACTTGGTTTATCCGCATTAACGGCACAAAAGGCTCTGCAGAGTTCACGACCAAGAACCCGAAGCAAGTCGCATTCCTTCCATACGAGCCAGGGGGCGAGCAGGCATGGCATATTTCAGATGTTCCATATAAATCAAGCTATGGAACGATTACTGGAGGTATTTTCGAATTCGGCTTCTCGGACTCGATTTTACAGATGTGGGCAGCTTTCTGCGATGAGATCGCAAATGGAAAAGACAACCAATCCTCCTTCCAATGTGCGAAACCGGAAGAAGCGGCCATGAGCCATCGACTATTCACAGCGGCTTTGGAGTCAGAGAAAACAGATAATACGGTTTTGCTGAACTGGGAATAGGACTGCTTAAGGGGGAGGAAAACGTGGAGCTTTACGGAAGGAAATGGAAACGTCGCGAGCTGGAAGCGAGAGTTGGCCGCATTGAGCAAATTGGCGGTGTTGAACGTTATACAAGAAGTGAAGGGCCTGAAGCGGGAGTAGACACGTTCCGAGTGCGAACCGGAGGGGGGTTATGTTACTGGGTAACGCCAAGCAAGGGAATGGACATTTCACTTGCTGAAATGCATGGCATACCAGTTAGTTGGTCCTCGAGCAATGGAGAGCCTCACCCTTCTTATTACGATCAGCGAGAAGCGGAATGGCTGCGAACAGCATCCGGTGGATTGCTTATGACCTGCGGATTATCACAGGTTGGATCGCCGGGTAAAGACAGCGACGGTGCTTACGGTCTTCATGGCCGAATTCATCATACGCCAGCACGTCAAATTTCATCTTGGTCAGAATGGGCGGGCGATGATTATGTGCTGCGAGTCCGTGGAGTCATAGAGGAGACCTCGATTTTTGGAGAGCATCTACGCCTGACTAGAACAATAACTAGCCATTTAGGTGAAAATCGCATAACGATCCTAGATTCCGTTCAGAACGTTGGATTCCGTCCTGCGCCTCATATGATGCTATATCATTTCAACTTCGGATTCCCGCTGCTTGCCGAGGACACGACAGTGGAACTTCCGAAAGGAAGAACGTCAACTCGCGACAGCGATATGGATATGAGAAGGATGGGATTATGGCAATCGCCTGATCCTACCTTTAGAGAACAAGTGTATTATCATAAGCCTGATCAAAGCAAGGATGCGGTCTTTGCACGTATTCATAGTCCCTCATTCCCGATTCGTCCTGCAAACACCAATTCACATGGCTTATCGGTAGAATTGGAATGGGATCCTGTCACGCTTCCGAAATTCGTTCAGTGGCGAATGCCAGGGTCAGGTGAGCATGTACTCGGACTGGAGCCGTCTAATTGCTGGACGAGAGGAAGGACGGATGAAAGGGAGAGAGGATCGCTCCGTATATTAGAGCCGAGTGAAACCGTCGATTATCGATTGGAATTGCGATTTATTTAAACACATTCTAAGGAGGATAAAGGTATGCTGCAGACTAAGCCTTATGTATTTTGGTTCGTAACCGGAAGTCAGGGACTGTATGGTGAAGATGTTTTGTCAAAAGTGGAGGACAACGCGAAGGAAATGGTCGCTGGGCTGGATCAAGACGATGCTCTTTCTTATAAAATCATATTTAAAGCTGTCGTAACAACGCCGGAAGCTATCCGTCGTGTCTGTCTGGAAGCGAATTCAGACGATCATTGTGCGGGAATCATTACTTGGATGCATACGTTCTCGCCAGCAAAAATGTGGATCTCAGGCCTTACCCAACTGCGTAAGCCGTTGCTTCACTTTCATACGCAGTTTAATGTAGATATTCCATGGGACAGCATTGACATGGATTTCATGAATTTGAATCAAGCGGCACATGGCGACCGAGAATTCGGATTTATTGGAGCCCGTCTTGGCATAGCCCGTAAAATCATTGCAGGTCACTGGAAAGACGTGCAAGTACGGAGCAGAATCGGTTCTTGGATGAGAACGGCTGCCGGCTTTACGGAAAGCCAAACGATGAAAATCGCTCGTTTCGGTGATAACATGYGTTATGTCGCCGTCACGGAAGGCGATAAAGTAGAAGGACAAATAAGGTTCGGTTGGTCGGTGAACGGTTATCCTGCAGGTGATCTGGCGGAACGTGTGCAGGATGTCACGGATGGACAAGTCAAGGAATTGATGGATGAGTACTCAGAGCTTTATGACTTCACAGAGAACGGCCAACGTGAAGGCACCGAGCGTGATGCGATTCAGGAACAAGCACGTATCGAGATAGCATTAAAAGCGTTTCTTCAAGAAAGCGGTTACAGTGCATTTGTAACAAGCTTTCAGGATTTACACGGCTTGAAACAGCTGCCCGGGCTAGCTGCGCAGCGGCTTATGGCTGCCGGATACGGCTTCGGAGCAGAGGGTGATTGGAAAACGGCCGCTCTTGTTCGCATGATGAAAATAATGGCTGAAAACAAAGGCACGTCCTTTATGGAAGATTATACATATCACATGCAGGAAGGCAATCAGCTTGTGCTCGGCGCTCATATGCTAGAGATATGTCCGACAGTTTCCGTCAGCAAGCCAAAGATTGAGGTTCATCCGCTGTTCGTCGGCGGTAAAGCCGATCCGGCTCGTCTCACTTTTAATGGGAAAAGTGGTAAAGCAATCAATGCTACCGTAGTTGATCTTGGAGACAGATTTCGTCTGATAGTGAACGAAGTAACTGCTGTGAAGAATGAGAAGGAAATGCCGAACCTGCCGGTAGCGCGTATTCTGTGGAAACCTGAGCCGTCGTTATCAGATGCTGCGGAAGCGTGGATTTTGGCTGGCGGCGCGCACCACTTTGGTTTCTCTTTTCATGTTACAAGCGAGCAGATGGCTGACTGGGCTAAGATGGCCGGTATCGAATGCATCATTATCAATCAGACCTCTACGATGACGAGCTTGGAGAACGAGATTCGCTGGAATGATCTATATTACCGTTTGAACCATAAATACTAGATGTTTTTATGACGAGAAACCAACGCTCCTGTCTGTTGTGCGCTATTAAGAGCCGTTTGTGTTTCTCGTCCATTTTCATTCCGGGGGGACTTGCGATGTTGAGTATTGAAGTTAAAAGTGAGTTAAAAATGATTGTAGGCGATTCCTATTTTAAAGACGATCCCCAGTCGCTGATTACCCATTCCTATGACGGTACGCCGATGCAGCAAGCACTGCCTGACGGCGTCATTTATCCGGAAACGACCGATCAGATTTCAGCAATTATGAAGGTTCTCCATCGTCATCGTATTCCCTTGATCACCCGCGGCTCGGGAACCAACTTATGCGGAGGAACTGTTCCTGTTACTGGTGGCGTTGTAATGGTTATGCACAGAATGAATCGGATATTGGAGATTGATCTTGAAAATTTGACGGCGGTTGTACAACCCGGCGTGAACACGAAGCAGTTTATCACTGAGGTTGAAAATCTAGGGCTTTTTTACCCGCCTGATCCGAGCAGTATGTCCATTTCCACAATCGGTGGAAATATTGCAGAATGCTCTGGCGGTCTCCGTGGTCTCAAATACGGAACGACCAAAGATTATGTTATCGGACTCGAAGCAGTTTTAGCCAATGGTGATATATTGCGAACGGGCGGAAAGCTGATGAAGGATGTGGCTGGTTACGATCTTACGAAGCTTCTTGTCGGCTCAGAGGGAACGCTTGCCGTTATTACGGAGGCTACACTTAAGCTTATTCCGCCTCCAAAAACAAAAAAAACGATGCTGGCGATGTACAGAGATATCAATGGAGCTGCGAGAACGGTATCCAAAATCATTGAAAACCGGATAATTCCTGCGACGCTGGAGTTTATGGACAGTCCAACCATTCAGGTAGTCGATGATTATGCGAAGCTCGGATTGCCAAGGAATATGGAAGCGATTTTGCTTATCGAGCAGGATGGCGAAGCTGAGACTGTTGAGCGAGACATAGCTATGATTGAAGAAATATGCCGAAGTGAGCAGGCTGATCGTATTGATGTGCCAAGAAACATAATGTTCAGATTTGCACCTTCGGGCACGCAGGCGATGGCAATCTACATCCTACGGCAACTACGGATGCTCGAGATCATGAAGAGGTGCATCGTGTGGAGGCCGCGTTCGAGGAAATCTTCGAAGCAGCTATCCGTTTGGGAGGTACAATTACGGGGGAGCATGGAGTTGGTATCGTGAAGGCTCCATTCTTAGAATGGAAAGTAGGTGCGGCAGGCATTGAAGTGATGAAAGCGATCAAGTCGGCGTTTGATCCACTGAACATTCTTAATCCAGGAAAAATGTTCGCGAAGGAAACAAGGAAAAGGGTGGTAATCGGACATGCATGAGAAAAGCATAGACAAGCCGAGAAGTCCGATGGCTTCTAAGCTCGCAGCCAAACTGGATTATGAGCAGCTAACTAATTGCATGCGCTGCGGATTTTGTCTCCCTGCTTGTCCGACCTTCAGGGAAACCGGTATTGAGGCAGAGTCACCAAGAGGACGAATCGCCTTAATGAAAGCGGTTGTTGACGGCATAATGGAGCCTGACCAGCAATTTGAGGAGCAAATGGATCATTGTCTTGGCTGCCGAGCGTGCGAACCTGCTTGTCCCGCCGACGTGAAATACGGGCAGCTTATCGAACAAACGCGGGATGCAATTGAAGAACATACCGATCGGCATCGTTGGTGGGTAAAAGGGATCCGCCGCACCGTATTAAAAGAGATGTTCCCTCATCAAAAACGGATGCGACTGCTGGGTGGCGCTCTTAAGGCCTACCAGAAAACAGGGCTTCGCAAAGTCGCTCACGCCAGCGGGATGATGAAGCTGTTTCCATCGCATTTGCGGGAGATGGAGAACATATTACCTGACACATCATATAAAGGAGTGGCCGAGAAAATCGGGGTCAGGCACTTGGCTAAAGGGGAAAGAATCGCTACCGTTGCATTATTTCGAGGCTGCCTCATGGATATGATGTTTACGCAAACCAACATCCATACCGTTAAATTGTTAACGGAATCGGGATTTGACGTGCTCATACCCGTGACTCAAAATTGCTGCGGCGCCTTGCACGCCCACAGTGGGGAGTCCGAAGAAGCCAAATCTCTGGCGCGGGTGAATATCAGAGCCTTTAAGGATGCGAACGTCGATTTTATCGTAACCAATGCGGGAGGCTGCGGAGCAATACTGGTCGAATACGATCATTTACTCCATGATGATCCGAATTGGAAAGCAGATGCCAAATGGTTTGCCGAGCGGGTTATTGACATTTCCGATCTTCTGGTTCGGATAGGCCGCAAGCTGCAGTTCTCAGAACGAGGTAAAAGTAAAGCGGAGAAAGCACTCCGTATAACATATCAAGATTCTTGTCATCTCCGTAATGTCATGCGTGCATCGGATGCACCAAGGAAGCTTATGGGAGAGATTGATGGCGTAAATTATGTTGAAATGAAAGAAGCGGATCGCTGCTGCGGCTCTGCAGGTATTTATAATGTGACTCAACCGGAAATGGCGGGACAAATACTGGAGCATAAGATGGTGCACGCAAATAATACACAGGCGGAATACATTGTGACCAGCAATCCTGGCTGCTTGCTGCAAATGAAGCATGGGATTGAGAAGCACGGCTCTCCTGAACGAGTGAAAGCTGTCCATATCGTGGATTTTCTAATTGATCGATTGAACATCGATTAGTAATGAAGTAGTTTCAAATAGTAAAATGTTTAAAATAGACGAAAACATTATGAAATGAAACATATTTTGTTGATTTCCAAGAATTCATTCCATACAATAAAGATACAACCTTTCGGAAGTGTAATCGTTTATTGCTTTTGCTTAAAAACCAACTGCTGGAGATATGAGGGAGTGCCATGAAGGACGACTTGAATGACAGACAAAAACAAATAATTCAACAATTACAGACCAAAGGTGAGGTCAAAATATCGGAATTGAAGGAACACTTCGACGTAACGGATATGACTGTGCGAAGAGATTTGGAGAAAATGGAACGCAGCGGCCTGCTTAAAAGAACGTTCGGCGGCGCCATTCTCGCATCGAAAGATGTTGCCCTGGGAGAGCGTTCTATTGTACGAGGAGTAGAGAAAGAACGAATCGGGCGTCTTGCAGCCAGCTTAGTGCAGCCTGGTGAATCGATATTTATTGATGGAGGTTCYACGACGCTTCAGATTGCACGGCATCTTCCGGAAGATGCCAATATTACCGTTGTTACGAATGCTATTAACGTAGCTGCCGAGTTGTCAGAAAAAAGGATTCCGACCATAGTTCTTGGTGGCATATTAATGGATACGACCAAGTCAATGGTTGGGCCTGTCACACTGGAGACGATTTCTCGTATGGCATTTGACAAGGTGTTCTTAGGAGCAACGGGACTTCATCCTCAGCACGGATTCAGCAACTCCAATATGCATGAAGCAGAAATCAAGCGTGTTGCCATTCAAAAAGCAAAAGAGTCGTATATTGTAATTGATCACTCTAAGTTCGGTACGAGCATGCTGGTTTCTTTCGCGGATTTGAAAGTTGTCACAGCAATAATTACGGACGAAAGACCGAATCAAGAAATGGTTTCCGTTTGTCAAACTGCCGAGACAACCATCTTCTTAGCATAGATATCATGAATTGAATTTGTCTCTACACTTATGTTTTATGTATCACTTAATTGTTATTGAAATGAAATCGATAAGGATGAATGAACCAATCGTTGTGACGTCACAATGGTTGGTTTATTTTTATTTCCGAATATTATACAGAATCTACGTTGTCTACCAACCATACTAGTTATGCTTGATCAGATTCATCAAATATTGAAGCCAAAATACCACCAAAACACATAGCAGTTTCAAAGATAAGTACATGTTAATAGAGATGGACGAAGTGATAGGATAATGATGTTAAGAGGTCCAATCACGGGGGGTATTAAATTGAAAACAATGATTTGGAATCGAGTTTTCCTAGTTGTGATGATTATGATGTTGTTGACGACGAGCTGGCAAGCGGGAACGAATATTTCATATGCTCAAGCAGATGAAAGCTCGATTTTCTTTGACAATTTTGAAGACGAAGAAGCTGCAGCCTGGACGCCTGAAAGCGGAACCTGGGCTACTGTCGAAAGTCCGGGAGGAATTTTATTTTCTGATGAATTCGAGAATGGAAGTGCTGCAGGGTGGACAAATAATGGAGGCGAGTGGTCCAGCGTACAAGGCGAATCGTCTAAAGTCTATCAACAGAGTTCCGGCAACGGGGGAGCAGAGCTAATTGCAGGGAGCGATGCTTGGACGGATTATTCCTTTGAAGCGGATGTGAAGCTAATCAGCGGCGCGGGAGCGATGCTGGAGTTTCGGCATCAGGATAATCAACACTTTTACTTTTTGTACATGAGTGAATCGTACATCAGGTTGATGAAGCAGAACGGCAGCGCTCAAGAGTGGTTAAAGGCATATGATGGTCCTTCTCTTGATGTCTCAAGGTTTGTGCACATGAAAATCGATGTCATAGGGAATCAAATCCGTGTATATAGAGACGGTGATCTGGTTATAGAGACTACGGACGATCCCGGTTATTTCTCATCCGGTAAGGTAGCGATTGCTTCATGGGCAACATCGGTGCAATTCGATCATGTTGCCGTGACTGATCTGTCCGATAATCGAGTTTATTCGCAGACGGATAGTAGTGGCGGTATTTCCTATACAGGAAATAGTACTTGGGCTGATTATTCCGTACAAGCTCAAGTGATGCCGACAGC